>JBJHCR010000036.1:1871-13429 GCA_050486105.1 Vulcanimicrobiota bacterium | reverse complement strand
CACCAGGATCTGGCGATGCTGGTTGAGGGTCTCAAGAGCCGCATGAGATGCACCGAGGTCCCTCTCGATTCAGAACGAGGGATCGTGCGCTTATGTGAATCGTCGGACCTCCATCTGGATTTGGCCCTGTGCCAGGGCGGTTCCCTTGACCGTGACCTAAGTTGTCGAGATTTCAGCATCAACGCTATGGCACTCGACGAGAGGGGAGCCCTAGGCGATCCTTATCAGGGTTGGGAAAGCTTGGAACGTGGGGAGATCCGCTGCTTGTCCGAGGCCACTTTCCCTGCGGATCCCCTGAGGGTTTTGAGGGCCTTTCGTTTTGCTGCAGTTTTGGGCTTTTCCCTGGAGGAGCAGACTAGAGCTCTCCTGCTCGAAAATATCGCTGGTCTGGAAAGAGTGGCCGGAGAGCGGATCTCTGGAGAACTGTTCGCTTTTCTGGAGGCTACGGATGAACGACTGCTTGGTGAGTTTCAAGAATCAGAGATTCTGGAAACCGTTTTGGGCCGCCCCATTTCCGGAGAGCGCTGGTCGCTGCTGCTTGCTTGGTACGCTGGAGGTCACCGCTCTCTGCCTCGACTTTCGGTTCGGGAGGGTCGCACCGTGGTTGGGCTGGCAGCTCTGGCCATAATTCTTGGGCCCGAATCCCCTACTGAACCGCCGTCGAAAAATTTCGGTTTGGAGCGATTGCGGATGTCTCGAGACGAGGTCCGGTTTCTCAAGGAATGGCGCCAAGGGGAGAGGGTCTTGCTCGAAGGCGGGGGTTGGAATAAGCGCCGTCTTCTTCGTCTGAAGCTTGAGGCGGGTTCAGCCCTGGCAGGCCTACTGAGCGTGGCTGCTCTGCCCGAAAGCCCTTTTTGTCTTTCTCCGGAGGTGCGAGAGAGGGCGTCGCATTTAACCGAGGGTTGGGGCGAAATGCGCGGCGATCCTATGCCGTGGACCGGAGTGGAACTGTGCCACAGTTTGGAGCTGAGCCCGGGACCGTGGGTCGGAAGACTTTTGAAGGAGGCAGAAGCAGCATGGAGGTGCCAAGAGGTGGGGAATGAGTCCGAGCTGCTCGAGCATTTGAGGGTCTTTCGCAGCGAGGCCTTTCAAGACCCGAGCCAGCCCGAGCCTTAGGATGAAGCCAGATTTCGGTACTTCTCGGCCTTATCTTTGAGAATGGCTGCGGCGGCCAGCTTGCTCTCCCCCTCGAGCAGCAGGGCCTGAGCCTTTTCCTCGTCGTCATGAGCTCCTTGGAAGGCGTCGTAAGATTCAGAAGACAGGCGTTGGGCGTCGGCCATTTTGGGTCTCGAGGCCAACAGCATTCGCTGTCCTCGATTCTGCAGGCGCAAACCTTCGAGCTCTAACTCTCGGGCTTCCTCGAGCATTTTCAAGGCTTCTTCGGCGCGCTCGGTGGCCTCTATTCCAGATTCGACCCCCTCTTGGAGGTCGGCAACCCCACCTTGAATGCGATCTTGGGCCCTGGCTTCCTTTTGGTGTTCTTTCTCCAGGCTTCGATGCAGAGATCTCCCGCGATTGATAAACGAGCGGCTCTTGCCGAGGCCCTCCCTCAAGGAGTCCACAGTCTCTGTGATGGCTTCCGAGGTCTCCTTTTCGCTTTCGAATTCCGAGGTGATCTCGGACTTGAGTTGTTGTTGCTGTTGCAGGCTTTGGTTCTGAGTTTCTAAGCCGGAGGTCAGCAGTGCCGAACCTTCGTTGGTGAGGGCTTCACCGAGCTCCTTTCGGAGGTCCGATTGCTGGCGGTAAGTCTCTCCTCGCTCTCGGGCTCCGGCGGCTTTCTCGGCCGCAGTTTGGCCTGCGGACTGGTGCTCGTCGGCGCGCTCTTTGAGCAGTTTCGATCTCGTCCGGGAACCCCGTTCGGTGATCTCGAAATCTCGTCCGCGCTCGGAAGCTTGTTCGGCCTTGACCTTGAGTTCCTCAGCTTGCAGGGATTTTTGATGAGCGGCATTTCGAGTCTGTTGAGCTTGGCGCTTAAGATTCTGAGCCTGTGCGATCTCTGAGTGGCCTTGTCGCTCCAAGGCGACCCCGGTGCAGTAGGTCCAGGGACACATCTGCATTTGGCGGCCGATGGAGACATGGTTGTGGCCGGCATACTCCAGGGTGCGGCCTCGGCTCAGTTGATGCCGACTGTGCTCCTCGAGGGTGCGAGCCTGAGCCTGCAAACCGGCTGCAGTGTGATTGTTCTGCTCGGCTAGTCCTTGCTGAACCTCGGCTTGCTTAGCCGCCGTGGTGGCCTTGATGGACTCCCAAAGACTGTTGAAGAGCAGGCGGTTGCTGGTGGCGTCATGACGCTTAGAGTCTGCGGAATTCCAGGTCTCCTGCAGTTTTTCTCCATCGGCGGCGTCTTCGAGGCCCTCGGCGATCACCCGTTGGACTCCGCCGTCCTGGACCTTGCCAAAGCCGACCCTCTTGGCCTGGCTACCCGCCTCAAAGTCTTCTCTTAGGGCCAAGAAGTCGCCCAAGCCGCGTTCCTGGGCAGACTGGGACGTCTCTTGAGTCTCTAGTTGATTTCCTAAGGAGGTGAGAGACTCTCCACGGCTTTGCAATTGTTCTGAGTTGCGAGAAATGACCTTGCCGAGCCCTCTCGCCTGGCGGTCCTGATTAGCGTTGGAGCGGTCCTGTTGAGAAAGGCCCCGGCGAATGGTGCCTAAGGCCTCCCCTTTGTCCTGGTGGCTGCCCGACAGTTGTTCAGTGGCCTCTTTGAGCTTCCCCAGCCCATCACCGAAACCTGAGGAACTCTCTTTAAGAGTTTCCTGGGAGCGCTCGAGTCGGTCCAGGCCACGGAGGCTCTGCTCTCGCCCGTTGCGCCTGAGACGGTCCGACTCTTTGGCCAGGGTCTCGCCGGTGTGGCGCTTGTCCGCAGCGGCCTCGGAGTGTTCCGTTGAACGGTCCTTGGCTTTTTCACCCTCATCCTTTAGGAGTTCAGAGCGCGCCAAATCTCGTTCGGACTGCTCGCGAAGGGTGGCCCGATGACGTCCCAAAGAGTCAAGGTTATATGAGGTGCCCAGGTTCATTCGCTTCATTATAGCGAAACTGCCAGATTTGTCATGTTAACAAGTGGTAAAGTGTTCTCTAGTGCTCTGTCAAGCTTAAGTTTGCGGGTTGGGATGGAGAGGCCGGGTACCCACGCAGTGGGTGTCTGAGAAAATCAATTCGAGGGCCGGGGACCCGCGAGCGGGTGCCGGGTTGTACGTAACCGAGAATTGATGAAATCAGAATTGATGGATCTCCGGCCCAACCCCAATTCTTAGGTTTGACAGAGCACTAGCTTCACCACAAGGTCAGAGTTCTTTGAGGTTTTTTCCGAAGCTGAGGGGGATCTGTTAAGAGGTGAAGAATTTTTCCCGGGAGGTGGTGAAACGGTGAGCGAAGCAGACGATTTGGAAGTGGGCGAAGAGTATTCTGAAGAAGTCGGGGAAGAAGAAACAGCGACCCTCGGGGATGGGGAGAGCGAATCCGAATCAGAATCTGCCGAGGAGCTTGAAGCTGCAAAGAAGGCCGCTGAAGCCGAAGAGCGCCGCCGGGCTTACCGGCTCAACAAAGTGCTCGGAGCAACCTTGACTTCAGGGAGCGGTGAAGCGGAGAAAGCTAGGCTTTTCATCATCGATATCTCGTTGACCGGGTTTCGAGCCACAGACCATAAGCCCCACAATGAATCAGAGTACGAGATCTCGATCATCCTGATTAAAGATCAGGAGCCCTTCCAAAGCAAAATGCGGGTAGTTTGGACCAAAGAACTCACCGTATCCGGCATGTTTCAGATGGGTTGCGAGTTTGTCGACGCGTCTCCTGAGAACCTCCAGAGGTTGCAGGCCTTCATCGATGCAGAGCAAGGACGCACCACCGAAGCTACCAAGCCGACCTTTGAATTTGGTTATCCTTGGACCATGATCCGGTAACATTTTTTTAGTCTAAGTTAACAAAATGTCAATATGTCAGGGTCGGAATTCAATACTGCTTCCACGTCGCAGTCCGTAGGATGAGCTTAAGAATTTTGAACTAGATGGGGCCTGAAATGCAAGTGACAGCTAGAAGAACATTGTTGACCGGACGGAAATCTCTCGGCTGCCGTAGACAGAATCAAAGACGAAAAGTCTTTCCCACTGCGGTGACCTGTTGGTCCGGCGAATTCAAGCCGGTGCGGGCCGCTGTAATCGAAGCCGATGTGCGAGGGGCTCGGCTGAGCCTGTCGCGAATCGTTTCCGCAGGGCAGTCCTTAAAAGTGTCTCTGATGGACCGACTGGGACACTATCGTACAGTCAATGCCCGAGTCGCTTGGGCGCGCACCTTGGAGTGGAACCAGGGCGTGGTCATCGGAATCGCTTTCGAAGAATCCCTGATGAAGGCTGCTTAGAAGCCAACTCCCTCCAAAGGCAGCATGAGGCCTGGTATCCTACCAGGCCTCAATTGATTAATCTCCTCCGTCTAGAGCAAACTTTAGCCTGGTCAACTCGACTGGAGCGTTGTTGAAGGTGGCTCCTTGAGAAAGCTCCTCAAAGATCCGGTATTTCTCCTGTTCTGCTCACTAGGCATCGCCATGATCTTGGGTGCTGTGGCTTTAGACCAATACTTTCGGGAGCTCCAATCTTGGCCAAAGATCTCGGGGATGGTGGTTTCGGTGGGTGCTGTACCCAATAGTTCCGGAAACTTCGTCGGTCAGGTGGAGGTGAGATCCGACCAGGGTGAAGTCTTGGTGATCACCACGGACTGGAGCAGCCCTGACCCTGGAAGGATTCAGGGAGAGTTGGGGAGCTTCGAGGAGGGAGAGATGGTGGGCATTCCCCAGAACCCCCGAGACCCCCAGGATTTGAGATTGCCTCCCGACCCCAAACAACTATGGGTCCCCTTGGCCCTGGCCTTGGGAGGAATCCTGTTCGTCCTCATTCCCATAGGGGTGGTCGCTCTCTCAGAGCGCAAGAACGCTCCCGTTGCCGTGGGCGCGAGCTTTGGGGTTCTGGGAGCTTTGCTGGCCATCCTTGGAGCCTTGGGAATCGCCCATAAAGTGGTTCAACTCCAGAGTTGGCCGACCACCGAAGCTTCGATTTTGGAGAGCAGGGTGGGACGCCGGGCAGGAGGGGGAAGAACCTCCTGGGGGATAGACCTTAAAGTTCGATACCAAGTCGAGGGCCGTGAGATCATCACCGTACTCGGGTCCCGAGGGGGGAGTTCTGCTCGAGAGCGGGTGCAGCAGCGAGTCACCACTACTTACGCTCCTGGTCAGACCATTCAGATTCGCTATCGACCTGAATCTCCCAGGACAGCCACCTTTGAGTCGGGCTGGAACCTGGGTTTTTTCTGGGAGGTCCTGCTGGCCTTGGGGCTTGGGCTGGCCATGATGCTCATGGGAGGATTGATCGCTAAGTCTTTCAGGCCAACTAAATAATAGGGCACTCGCCCCTAGCGCTAGAACCGAGTTTCGAGCAAAGTAGGGTCATGGCAGAAGAAGGGCCAAAGCCCGAACAACAGGTGGATGTTTTTGAACTCCTCAGTAGGACCTCTAGAGGAGCCCTGTCGGAGAGCGTATACCAAGCGGCTCTGGCTTCGCGTCGTTGGATTCCCAGCCATGAGCAGTGGAACTCCGCGTCGAGAAAGTTCTGCCAAGTTTTCGGTCTGATTCTGCTGCTTGCCGGGGTGATCTTCTTCATGGCCTTCAATTGGGCCGACCTACCCCGCATGGAGAAATTCGCCATCCTTCAGGTTCTGCTTTTGGCCTCTTTCTTGGGTTCCTTGTCTCGAGGCGTGGACACCGATGCCGGCAGAATTCTGCTCTTTACGGCCTGCTTTCTTGTAGGGGTGTTGGTGGCGATCGTCGATCAAAGCTATCAAGTTCGCGTCCAGGCCTTCACCATGTTCTTGGCTTGGACCATCCTGATCTTGCCTTGGTGTCTGGCATCGCGGACTAACGCTTGCTGGACTCTCGAGATGGTGCTTTGTCATGCCACCTTCGTGGCTTGGTGCCAGCAGACGGGAGGCGACAAAGTTTGGGCTTTCACTCTGCTCTATGCCTTGTTCAGTGGAATGATGGTGCTGCTCTGGGAATTGGCTAGGAGTCGAGTCTCCTGGTTGAGTTCTTGGGTTACCGGAGTGGGCTTTGCCGGGATCCTTTCCGCCCTAAGCTGGAGTTCTATCGAAGCTTTCTGGAGCGGTGGGCCGGCCTACTACAATCTGGTCTTGCTTATGGCCATCCTGGCAGCCTTGGTCTTTTTCGCCAAACATCGATTCGAACTCTTGGTTATCGGTGCCAGTAGCCTTTGTGCTGTCTTGAGTTTCGGCCTCATCAGAGTGTTTCTCGACCTCGGCCATTATCACCGACCGATCCTGGATTTCGGGTCTTTCGGGTACCTACTTATCGGCCTGGGGATCATTGCCGTGGTGGCTGTGGTAAGCCAGGCTTTGCTCAAAATCCGGCGGGAGCAAGTCCCCTCGGTAGACCACGATTCATCCCAGGCGGTTGGCGAACGGAGTTTTTCCTTGAGGCCAGAGGCAAAGTTGGCAGACGCCTTGCTGTCCTTGGGCGTGATCGAAGACTCCGAGGTGGCTGCTCTCACGAACTCTGAGCCGGAGGTGCCCTGGCCTCTGCGCCTGCTCACCGGCCTTGGAGCCTGGATTGCGTCCTGGTTCTTGCTTGCCTGGTTGGTCTACTTCGTTTCCGATGACAGTGCCGTGATCGGTGCTCTGGGACTGTTGGTCTGTCTTGGTTCTACGGCGTTTAGGCGAAAGGCCGTGGCGGAATTTGCCGTCGCTTCGAGTTTAGCCGCGAACTTGGCTGGGCAACTGATGCTCCTTTTGGCTTGCATCGACAGTTTGGGGGCTACCCTACTAAACATCAGTGTTTGCTTTATGCTCTTGCAGGCGATACTCATTTGGGCCTATCCAGATAGATTTGCTCGCTTTCTTTTTGCCGGCAACTTCCTTTTGGCTCTGGCGGTCCTTCTGGCAGATGTCTTCAAGGGTAGCGGAGCGGCCCTTTGGGTCGGTCTGGTGGCCGCGGTAACTCTGGCCCTGGTGGCCGCGCAGCCGGCGATACTTCGGAGTGTTCACAGAGCGCTCTATCGCCCCTTGACGCTGGCCGGCCTGACTACGGTCTCTGGTGCCTGGTTGCTCGCTCTGAACGGACTTTCCGACTTGAATCTCGGTCCCGTACTGTCGGTGCTCCTAGCCGCCGTCTGCTTGGGCTGCCTGGTCCGGGTTCGAGCCCCTTGGATTTTGGTCTTCGGGTCCGCGTTGCTGGCCTTGATCACCTGGTCGGTTCCGGGGCTCTTGTTTGCCTTGACCCTGACTGCGGTGACCTATGCTTACGGAGATAGGACTTATTTTCGATTGGCGCTGGTAGGTCTCTTCGTTTTTGGATTTGCCTACTATTATTCGTTGGAAGTGACATTGTTGGCCAAATCCGGGGTCTTGCTGAGTTCGGGGGTCTTGCTACTGCTGTTCTCCTATGTGTTGAGAGATGGAAGGAATCACGATGCGCCGTAGCTTGCTCTATTTTGGTCTCGTTCTGGTCCTCGGTGGGATAAATCTGAGCATCTTGTCGCTGGAAAAGAGGCTACACACCGGGCAGGTGATGGTGTTAGAATTGGCTCCCCGGGACCCTCGGGCTTTCTTGCAAGGTGATTATATGATCTTGCGTTATACTCTGGCCGACGAAGTCGCAAGGATGAGCGAGACCTCGGGCACCATATACCTCGATTTGGACCACACTGACCAAGTTAAGAAAGTCTTGAGCGAGCCTTCGCCGGGTTCGCATCCTTTAGCCTTTCAGAAGCGGGGACGCCAAGTGACTTTCGGCTTGGAAACCTACTTTTTTCAGGAGGGTCAGGGCAGCCATTTCGAACGAGCTCGATATGCCAAAGTGAGGGTCGACGAGCAAGGCAAAGCCATTCTTTTGGACCTCCTCGATGAGGACTTTCGCTCCCTCTCCGGCGCCGATTAGGTTTTGCCGGGGTGCCTTGAGGCCTTCTAGGCGGGATTTCCCGAAAGGAGGTTGACCTCTGAGATTCCCCAAGGTGGGCTCTGGCCGAGTTTGAGTCCTCCGTTTCCACTGAAGAGAAGAATTCTTGAGCTTTGCTCGAAGTGCATTCGATGAGATTTTCCTTGAGCCGCTCGTTGAAACTCACCGCCCTTGCCGGAGCATCCTTATTGCTTCTAGGGGGCTGCAGTCTCAGCGATTCGTTGCAACCGCCGGAAACGGCCCCTCCTCCGGGCATGGTCACCATTCCCGGTGGCTCATTCTTGACGGGTTCTGAGGAGTTTCCCGGAGACCCAGACGTGGGTCAGCTGCGCACTGCGGAGGTGCGGGCCTTCTATATCGATGTCACCGAAGTGAGCAACGCCGAGGTTTTGGCTGTTTGGCCCGAACACACCTATCCTGAAGGAGAAGACCATAAGCCGGCCACCGGCCTAGCCTTCGAGCAGGTGGTGGAAGTGCTGTCCAGGATGGATAAGCGGTTGCCCAGCAAGTTGGAGTGGGAGAAGGCGGCTCGAGGTGAGGACGGCCGCATTTTCCCATGGGGGAACGAGCCGGTCTACGAGAATAGGGCCCACGTGGGTGTCCCGAACTCTAAAGATTGGGGAGAGGACGCTTGCCCTTGGGGTCAGATGGTGGAGGTGACCGCCAACGCTGCAGGAGCAAGCCCTTACGGACTGCTCAACACCGTAGGCAACGCTTGGGAATTTGTCGGTGATCCTCCCACTAAGACTCGCCCCTATCATATGATCAAGGGTGGAGCCTATGGCTACCGCCCACAGTACAATAGGCTCGACACCGTCAGCTATGAACAGCCAGGCGTAACCTGAAAAGAAGTCGGTTTTCGCGGCGCGAAAACGATTCCAAGATGACGAGAGCGCTGGGCTCAAGGTTCGGCACCCCAGCCCTCAAAACATTCGTTGACAGCCTCCTAGAGATTTTTGCTTAAATCTCTGATAAGCTCCAGTTGTATGAAGGTGCGATATTGAATTAATTTGGGAGTTAGGTTAGTCCAATGCGATTTCGGCTGAGAACTTCGGGTTATGCTTTGATCACCACCTTGATCATGTTGATGCTACTCTTCATGATGGTTCTGACCTTGATTTTGTCGACTCGCCACAGCAGCTTCTTGACCCGGGGATACCACGACCGAACGGCGGCGCTCTACGTGGCAGAATCCGGTTTGGCCCGAGCGCTAGAGATGTTGGCTGAGGATCCCGCGTGGGCACCGAAAGATTTCACCGAGCCCATGCCATCAGGACAAGGAACCCGAAACGAGTGATTTGATTGAACCTGAGCGGGGCCGCTGAGTTCCCTTGGTCCGGTGAAGGACCGTTGATCCCGCTTGATTCGCGACACCGAGAGGGTACTCTCTCGGTGCTGAGAACGCGAAACTTCGGCTCTCCCACGCATCAAGCGGGTTTATTGAGTTCTGCCAGCTCCTGAAAGCAAGCAAAAAGGCCGAGGGTTGATCGCCCTCGGCCTGTCGAATCAAGTACGAAACGTGTAGTTGAAGCTAACCGGCCCGTCTTTGTTGGCCGTAGCAATTTCGGCACAGGAGCGGGCGGTCCGGGCGCGGCTTGAACGGGACGGTAGCTTGACCGCCGCAGTCATCGCAGGTTCCGGTGTGAGAAGTTTCTCGGTTGTCTCGACCTTGCGAGGTGCGAGCCTGGGGCGGGTTGTCCTTTTGTCGTTCTGCGCGGCAATCGCGACAGCGACTAGGGTCGTTTTTGTAGCCTCTCTCGGCATAAAACGCTTGTTCTAGGACTTCAAAGGTCCACTCTTTATCGCAACTGCGGCAAGGGGGCATCTGTCTGGGTTTAAAAATGGTTTTCACCTTCCATATCTCGGGTTCGGTGCCGGCACGACGTTGCTGAGAAGACGAGCAGGCGAGGAACCGCCAATTTTGTAAGACTGTTTGAGACCCTAGCGGGAGTCCTAGAAAGCCCAGTGGCGACTCTAGGACTCGACCGAAACGTGGGGGGTGGACCTCAAAGCTCATAAAGCGAGGCTCTCAGACTAGTATTGGACGCAGGCTATCAGAACTCGAGGCCACATGATAGACCCTTATGTACTAGAAGGCAAACCGGAAACCTTGGTTTCCGGGCAAACTTCGACAAAAGGGGTGCTAGAGGCCCGCACCATCACTGGATTCAACCGAGGTCCCCTCGGTTGTCAACTGACTTTCCGGTCGGGCCTCTAGGCCGAGTTTTTTTTGTCTTCAAAATAACGAATCTACCAAGTCCAGAATCAAGGGATCTGGCTTAGAGTTTGGAACTCTGCCTTCCCATGCTTCGTAATGTCTTCGCTTCACTACTCATAACTGTTGTCACATTCACTTCCGTCTTGGCTGAGGACCGGCCGTCCTTGTCGGTGGTGCACCTCACCGACCCACATTGGGGCAACCCAACCTTCGAGTTCAAGGCCTGGGAAGAGGCTTGGCAGGACTTGAACCAAATCGCCCCAGAGATGCTCGTGCTCACCGGGGACCATGCGGACAACCGTTGTCTGATGCCTGAATTTTTTCGACGGACCCAAGAGTTCTTAGACGACCTTCAGCAGCGCTTAGAGGGGAAGTCATACACCCTGGCCCTAACCTTAGGAAACAATGACCTTTGGCCCAATTACAGCACAGAGCCAAAGGTCATGGATGAGGTTCTCGAACGGTATGAGAGCGCCCTGGGCGACCGTCACTACTTGGACCACCTTGGAAATGGGGTCTTGCCAAACCCTCCTCAGGGGACCGCTTGGATTTCGATCAACACTCAGATCTTCAGTACCAAGAATCCTTATCCCGGTTCGGAACAGCAGGCAAAGGAGACATTTCGCTGGTTGGCTGATGTGCTTCGTCAGACACCCAAAGACCAAACCGTCTATCTCTTATGTCATATTGCCCCGGTGTACGACCTCTGGGATGAGAAGTTGTCTTGGAGAGAGCCCTGGGTTGAAGCCACTCTCGATCTCTTGCAGGAATCACCACACCGAATTGTTATCCTGGCTGGACACTTCCATCGCAACGAGATCCAATCCCTCGACCTAGGAGAAGGACGGTCGATTCCAGTCCTGGTGGCGGGCTCTATGTGCCGCAAGTACGAGTATCACAGTTCTTGGCGTCATTATAAGTTCTCGGAGCGCGGGGTTTCCTACGATTTGAATTATCCGGAGCATCGCGACTGGCAGTCGAACTATGCGCTTGAAGACCTCTTCGAACTCGAGACTTTTCAAAGAATGAAAGACCGATTGGGCACAGACACGGAAAAGTACAAGTCTTATGCTCGAGATCTCTATGCTCACCATTCCGAGTGGGAGGTCTGGTCCCAGCATCCCAGCAAACGTGGCTGGATTCTCGCACTGCTGACGGGAGGCCAACTGTCACCACAAGTTCAAGGTTTTCTCGAACGCTGGACGCCAATAGGACCACTCTCAAGATCCGTTTTGTTGCCCTAAGGTCGTCCCGTTTCTTGAGGCTTATCTGAAGTGTTAGGCTCGTTCCACCGAACCTCACCGAACAACAAGTGAGCCTCCTCAAGGACTGCCTGGGTATCAGTCAATGGTGAGTGGAACATCAGATTGAACTCTTTGCTGTCACGAA
>JBJHCR010000036.1:0-1861 GCA_050486105.1 Vulcanimicrobiota bacterium | reverse complement strand
CAGCCAAAGCCGTGAGATGGGTGGCTTCCTGACCCGGGGGAAACATGCCGTCGATCAGAAAAAGAGCTGCTTGCTCGCCATCTATGGTGATCAAAGTCCTCCCCAAGCAAATCTGTTCCGGCGGCAAACTCCCCGGAGTGCTCAAGAAAGCCTCATCCAAAGTTCGAGTGATCTCTCCCTTGGTCACCAAGAAAACCGACCTGTCGGCCGTCATGGCCGCCAGCACGGCGTGGGGGTTCACCGTTTTCTCAAACTCTGACGGAAGCGCAACCTCCACCGACCCATCGTCGGCCCTAAGCACCGACCGCTCACACCATCCCGAAATGGTGAGAGCCAGGCTCACACAAAACAGCAGTAGGAAAAAAGTTCTAGTGCTCACTAAGGCTCGCTGCATGTCTAGAGATTTCGTTGATAAGAGGGGAAGTCATTTTTTCTGTGCCGGATGGGGGTGAGGGGACCGGTGAGGATGAGGACCGTCCGCGAAGGAGCCCGGCGGGTTCCTGGTAGACGATGAATTCCCATGGGTTAACCGAACTTGATTTTTGGAGACTTAGGCGGTATTCGCGAACCAGCGAAGTGGTGTCGGACTGGGGCGAACGCTTAAATCAGTTGCTAGGTCGATGTTTAGTATCGGTGCACGCCCAATGGGAAGATGAGGTTCCTGGGCCAGACGGATGGTGGGTCGACGGGCCTGTCTTTTTGAACTTTGAGGGGGTCCAACTCGAGCTGGGCGCGCACTGCAACGACTTCTCGGTTTCCATCGATACCTGCAGGTTCGACCCTGCGCACGTATCTGGAGATGACGGTGAATCTGTACTGCGATACTCCCATGCGTTGAGTCGTCCGCAATCTGGACGTGGATCCATCCATTCTGGCTACGTCGTACCTCACTCAAATATGTCGAATATTATGCGCTCTGTACTTCTTGCCAGAACGGCGCCTCCTCTGTTGCAGTGGCGCTCCATTATCAATAGAGCCAAGGTGGGCCTGGGGATTTCCTGTGGCACTCTGTGCCTGTTGGGGCTGGAATGCAAGGGGTGACGGGAGTGGCTCGAGGATCGTATCGACGAGCGCAGAAATGTTTACCGTGCGGAACTCCCTGATTAGGCCAACATATACCAGCGTTTGCTTAGGTTTATGCTCGGAGACGGTTTGGGCGATGTCCCGGGAGCCAGGCCAGGAGTTGGGCCCAGGGAGCAGTCTGTTTTTCGGACTTTTCTACCTCTCTATGCTGATCATTCCCATTGCGATCATTGTTGGGGCAAGTTGGCTTTTTCGGCATTTTCTGGTTGAGGTTTGCGATGCGGTCCCTTCCGGTCCCTTGAGCTCTCCAACCACGACGCAGCCAGAATCTCACAACGCAGGCGACGTCTTGGGAGCCATCACCGATGAGGCGCCACTGGCACGGCATGACGACGTCCGGACCGTAATCGGGATGGTACTGAGCCTCTTTTCAGTACTCCTCCTAGCGGCTACAGAAGTCACCTCCAAGTCCACCGATATCGGGTCGTGGGTATGGCCACTCTACTGGTTTACGGCCTTCGGGCCTTACTACATCGTCCGATACTGGGGGGCGCCGCGTCGCGACGGCTCGTCCAGCCGGCTCGTTCTCATCTTGGTCGGCGGAGCCGTGGCGTTTGGTTGGATAATCCACCTTGGTTTATGGGGGGCCTAACAATGAGTGGGAAGGAGCTTTTCCTGGCCCTGAATGATGGTAGGAGCGAAACTCTCAGGACACCAAAGGCACAAGGAGCGGCGCATGGAACCTCCGACTATGGAGATTCACTGCCGCGGCCTCCGAACGGCCAACCTATTCAAAACCCGAAGTGTTTATCGCAGATAAGACCTTCCATGCCTGGCC
>JBJHCR010000035.1:0-31950 GCA_050486105.1 Vulcanimicrobiota bacterium | reverse complement strand
GCCCTAAGGAACTCTCTGGTGGACAGCGGCAGAGGGTCGCCATGGGTCGAGCCATTGTTCGCCAACCCCAAGTTTTTCTCATGGATGAGCCTCTTTCCAACTTGGACGCCAAATTGAGGGTACAGATGAGGGCCGAGTTGCAACGCTTGCATCAGAAGTTGGGAGTGACCACTATCTACGTGACCCACGATCAGACCGAGGCCATGACTTTGGGTGATCGCATCGTGATAATGAAGGACGGGCACATCCTACAATGTGCCAGCCCTCTGGAGTTGTATCAGTCCCCTGCGGACCTATTCGTAGCCGGCTTTATCGGTTCTCCCGGTATGAATTTCCTGAAAGGGACCGCCCAAGACGGCAAGTTCATCCATCCTCACCTGCAGATGACTCTTCCCGAAGCGGCCCAAAGTCTGAATGGAGAGGTGACCTTGGGAGTTCGCCCCCAGGTGATCAAGGTCGATTCCGGGGAGAGCCAAACCCCGGATGGTCCGTTCCTCAAGGTGAACCTGGACGTGGTCGAACCTCTAGGTTCGGAGAACTTTCTTTTCTGCAAGCTCGCCGAAGGTGAGGACTTGATCACTGTGCGGACTGAAGCCGACCAGCGTTTCCAGCCAAGTGAAGCATTGACCCTAACTTTTTCTCCACAGTCCGTTCACATATTCGATAAGGACGGGACGGCGGTCTGTCACCCACCTCTGGAGAGCGACCGAAACCCAGCGAAGCTATAGGTCGTTGAACGGAATGGTTGGGTGGGCTTGAGTTTACTCTGCTGTCAATGGGGCCATCCACGCCTTTGTAGGCTTGATTCCATTGAGGCGAAGGGCTTCAGGGGTGAGTAGCCGGAAAGACAGGACTTCAGGAATCTTATGAAGCAAGACATTCGAGAGCCAGACGAATTCTTTCAGATCGGAGAAAAGGACGGGAGACTCCCGATCTATCTCCGGTATCAACTTTTCAAAGCACTCGACGAGTTCGCTGCCCGCGAGCGCCATCGCGAACAGGTTGGCCTACTGGTGGGCCGAGTTGGCAAGCGTTCCGACGGTCGAGGTTTTCTGCTCGTTGAAGACGCCATTGAGTCTCCGGTGGGTGACGAGGAAAAGGGTCGTTTCGATGAGGGGCTTTGGAAGAGAGCTCGTAGGATCGCGGCGGCACGTCATCCTAACCGGCAGGTCGTGGGCTGGTTTCACAGCCATCCATCGGGGGGGCTCGAAGTCACCGAAGAGGAACAAGCCGTTCACAAGCGGTTTTTTCCCGAAGACACCCAAGTTCTCTACGTCCTCGACCCAAAGGCTGATGACCGCAATTTTTTTCTGAAGGATGGAAAAGGGTTGGCACCCTTACAGGGCTTTGCGATCTTCGGTAAGCCGGCCTCGGGTGAGGTGAAACCTATGGATGGGCCGACCTCCACCGCTGCCCAGAGTTCATTCAATACTGTAGGGCCGATGGCAGACCAGCAGTCTCGAGTCATAGAGAGATCGTTGGAGAAGATCCTTAGGCGACTGCAGCGTCCTCCATTGGCCAAGAAGGATCTCGCGATCATAGCCCTCTTGCTCTTCAACGCTCTCTTAATCTGGTTTCGTCCCAATCCTCCCGTAGCTGTGGATACGGCTTCGCTCGAGCGAGGCCAGGCAGAGATCTCTGAACGCTTGGTCACCGTGCATGAGCGCATCGAGCGCCTGGAGAAGCATTTGGCCGAACTGCAACTTCTCGATGAGCAACTTCGTTTGGTCGCTGAACTCGAGGACCTCGACGGAGACCTCGACCCAGACCTTGACCCACCCGAGCGCGATCCTATTTCGACGACGCCTGCGGCGGTCGCTGAGCGTACGGCTTCTTTGAAAGGTGGGGCTGGGAGAGTGGAGCTTTACAAGGTAGAACCGGGGGACACTCTGTCGGTGATCGCTGGGAAGGTCTATCCCGAGGTGCCTGAGGATCTGACTTCCGCACTAGCGCGCTTCAATCGTTTGGCGGCTCCAGATTTTGCCATCTTTCCCGGAGATACGCTCAAAGTTCCACCCGTAGAGAGTCTCAGGTAAAGGTTGTGAGATCAAGGCGTGAAAGTCACGGTCAGGGATTGCGAATCTTGGCTCGTATTTGCTTGAGTGTTTTGCTCTTGCTTGTCCCTAGTGCTGCCGGTGCCGAGCAAGCTTACGTCAAGGTCCCATTGGAACCTGTGTACCACTCTCCGAATCCCAGCAGTGAGCAGGTGACCCAGGTCTTCTTGTGGGATCCAGTGGAGATTCTCGAGCAGAGGGGTGCCTGGACGAAGGTCCTGGTTCGTGAGCAATACCGGACCCCGGAAGGTTATCCCGGCTGGGTCAAGACCAAGAACTTGGTGCTCTCTTCAGCACTTGCCGAACAGGAGGTCTGGCTGTCGGTGGCCTATCCGGAGATCGTGCTGCGTGCCGAGCCGGATCTCAAGGGTGCGGAAATCTGTCGAGTGTTTTTGTCCACTAGGCTGCCGGTGGCAGCGCGCAAGGTAGACGGAAGACTCGTTCCTGAGGAAGTTGTCAAAGATGGTCATCATTGGTATCGTGCTCGTCTCCCGGATAGGGCAGAGCCTGCTTGGGTGCGCCGGCAACAACTGGCTGCATTTGGTGAGAGCAAAGTTTCTCCAGGATTGCACCTTCTGGAAAACGCCTCGAAGTTCGAAGGGGTCAACTATCTTTGGGGTGGAATGTCGGTTCGGGGTATTGATTGCTCGGGCTTTGTCTATACTCTCTATCGTCTCTGTGGGCATACCTTGCCCAGGGATGCCGACCAACAGTTTGAAGTGGGAAGCCCGGTGGAACCCGAGGAACTCATGCCAGGAGACCTGGTTTTTTTCGGAAAGCCGAATGATATTACCCATGTGGGTATATACAAGGGTGAGGGCGATTTCATTCATGCCTCCAGCGGAGGCGGAGTTTTGGTCCGTCCACTGTTCGAAGGCTCTTATCTGAACAACTATCAAGGCGCTCGAAGGTTCGTTACGGAAGGCACAAGTCTACCCGGGGTCTGGAGGCCTGGTGGAGGGTACTCTGTGGAGAACATATTTATCCAGACTCAAGGTTTGCCCAAAGAAAGGAACTCTCGATGAAACCCACGGTGCCACCGAGTTTTGCCGAAAAAGATCTCAATTACTACCTAAGAATGATCCGCGGCGATTTTGCTGAGCTCGAAGAGGGGCTTCCCGAGCGTATACCGACCTCTTCCAAGCAAAAGAACATCGTGATCTTTCTCGGTTCCAAGGCTTTGGGGCGAGGTTGTCTGCAATTGGGCCAGAAACTGATGAAGATGTTTCTGAGGGCTCTGGCTCATGGTCCCACGAAACCCAAGGCCGTGGTTTTGATCAATGATGCTGTGGAGCTTTCCATCGAAGGGTCACCGGTCTTGGGAGAACTGGCGGTGCTTTCCGAGCAAGGAGTCCAGGTGTTTTCCTGTCTTTCCTCCTTGGATCAATTTCAGGCCGAAGAAAAGATTGCAGTGGGGAGCCAGGCGGACATGGAGAAGATTTGTGAACTGCTCCTAGATGCTTGGAAAGTGGTTAGCCTTTAGATGCTGAGCCTAGTCATTCCGACGTACAATGAGCTCTCATCGTTAGAAGTTCTGCTCCCCAAACTCGAGAAGGTGTCGACGGAGCTGCACACCCCCCTTGAGATCATCGTGGTGGACGACAATTCTCCGGACGGAACAGCTGAATTCGCTCAAGGTTATCGTAGCGCGCCGAATGTCCACCTTAGAGTGGTTCGGCGGGATGGGAAGTTCGGACTGGCTTCGGCGGTTATCGAGGGCTGGAGGACGGCACGAGGTCGGTATCTCGGAGTCATCGATGCCGATGGTTCTCACGACGAATCGATCCTACCCCAATTGCTGGCTGCCGTTCGAGAAGGGACTGCCGATTTGGCGGTGGGCAGTCGCTATGTACCCGGCGGGGGAATGGGAGACTGGCCACTCCATCGTCGCACTGTGTCGGTGGTTGCTATCGGACTCGGTCGACTGGTTTGTTCTATCCGGGATCTCACCTCGGGATATCTAGTTTTTCGCCGAGAAGTTCTTGAAGGCGTGTCTCTGGACCCCATTGGCTTCAAGATTGGTCTTGAGGTTATGGTGCGAGGCCGCTACCGAACCTTTGTCGAGGTTCCTTACATGTTTGCCGACCGCACCCGGGGGGCGAGTAAGCTGGGAGGTCGAGAAGTGTTCTCGTTCGTGATTCAAGTCTTGAGACTCTTTGTTCACCGGTTGAGACACCCCCACCAGAGGCGAACTCGACAGAGGGTCAAGGGATGAACCGGTTCGGTCAATGGTCGTTGCTAGGGCTGCTGCTGGGCTTATTCCTGATTTTGGGTGCATGGCCGGCCTCGGCAAATGACGAGGCCCGTCGGGTCAAAGCTATCGAGAATGTTCGGCCCTCGGTGGTCTCCTTGCGTACCCATCGGCGAGGCGGCGGTGAGCCGGGAATCGGTTCGGGGGTGATTTTTCGAGGGGATGGACTAATCCTGACAAATCACCATGTCATTGATGGGGCCGAAGTCATCAAGGTCGCTTTCGCCGACGGTAGGAGTTTCACCGGACAAGTTCTCCACTTGGCTCCGCAGCACGACTTGGCTATCCTCAAGGTAGAGGCCAGCGGTTTGAGAGCCGCACCTATGGGCTCATCGAAATCGGTCAAGTTGGGGCAGACTGCCATCGCCATTGGCGACCCACTCGGTTTTTCCGGCTCGGTAACCATCGGTACAGTGGGAGGTTTGGACCGCTCTGTCACCATCGGAAATGTGGTCTATCAATCTTTGATTCAAACCGATGCTGCCATCAACCCGGGCTCTTCGGGTGGGGCTTTGGTGGATCTCGACGGTCGAGTCATCGGAATCAATACTTTGGTTTACACTGGGCCTGCTCGCTGGAAGCACGCTCAAGGCCTCGGTTTTGCCATCGCCATCGATCACGCTATGATGGTGACCAAGGCTCTGATGCAGCGGACCCCCGAGTCGGTGAGCGCCCGTCCTTGGCTTGGAATAAAGGGCGACACCGTGACCAGAGACTTGAACCAAGCCTACGGCTTGGGGGTCAACCGGGGCGTCCTCGTTCGCCAAGTGCTGCCGGCTTCTCCGGCGGCGCAGGCCGGGGTTCGAATTGGGGACGTGATCCTCAGGGTCGACGGTGAAGCGCTGGTTGGCTTACCGGAATTGTCAGATTTGTTGGCCACGAGAAGAGCCGGAGACGTGGTGACTTTTCAAGTGCGCCGCGACGGACAAATGAAGGATTTGGAGATCACCTTAGATGTCTCAAGTCGATGAACTTCCCCTATTGCCGCTACCCGTAGGAGGGGTGTCCCACGCGGCTGTTTTTTTTGAGTCCTTGCCTAAGTCGCTGATGACCGAACTTCTGTCGCGGATGAGACAAGATTATCCTGACCTTGCCGAACTGGATCCCTCGCGCTGGGGGGCTGTCGCCGAACCGAGACCCATCAACTTCGGCGAGATTTCGGTCAAGGGGAGCGGTGAACAACCTGGCAGTCGTTGGCATCTCTTGATCGATTCGCAGGGGGTGGCTCCTGAAGTGCAACAGGCCATCTGTTCGGGTCCTCAGAGCTTCGATGAGCGGATCGCCACCAAGATGGAGGAAGCCGGGGCCTGCGTTCTGCTTTTCTTGCTTGAGGACGGTGAGAGTCCATCAACCGGAGTCTCCAAAATGCGAACTTTGTGCCGCCCAATTTGGCGCTTGTTGGAGATGGGTGCCTTGGGCGTGGCTTTCCCCGAAGGAGGCACTATGCTCTCAGCCGAGACTTTGCGCCTGCTTAGTCCTGAAGACCTTACCGCTGGGCATTCCTACCTCATGGTGGGATCGGGGCTGGCCGAAAAGGTCGACGGAGTGCTATGGTTTCGAACGTATGGGATGGCGCAGTTTGGCCTACCTGATCTTTGTTTGCGAGTGGAGCCTTCCGCTGAAGACGATCTCGAAGATGCTCTTTTGAAAGCTCGACTTCTGCTCGAAACACTTCCGGCGGAGATGATCGCTCAGGGGGGAGTGCTTCCCCAGGGGGGAACGGTGCTCGTCGGGGAGCGGGTTTTCGAGGCCACCCCTCCTCCGGAAAAGCTTCCCCCGTCGCTCCGAAGCCGATTCGGATTTTCGCATTTGCGGTGAGGGTGAAGCTTTCTTCTCAGAAGAGGTCACACCCCAGAGCGGTTTTGGCTGAACTTCTTGGAGCTGGGACGCTCATCGAAACATCCTACCGGCCCAAACGTCTAGGGCTTTTAGTGCAGACTGAAGCTTCCTTATCAGGCCTTCGACAGAGACTCCACCCCCGCTGGGCTAGGCGCTTGTCTCCGGTGCACGCTCCATCCGGTCGCTTTTTCTTGGAGCCTTCCAGCAGCTATTTTGCCAAGGCTTTTCAAGCTTTGGAGCCTCGGGACTTCGGTCCGGGCGGCTCTGCCTGTCAACCTTGTCGGGCTTTCTTTTCGAGGGTGCGTTTGGAGCGCTTGAGGCGAACTACCCTCATCCTTGAGGCGGGAGAATCACCCCTTGGTTCCGAGTCTAAACTCCTGCGTAGAATCATGCTGCGCATCGAATCCCTCCCCTATAGTCGGCGTCTTGACCGGCTTTGGGTCGGCTTGGCTGAGGATTTTGACTTCCTCTGGGAAAAGCAGCATCTTCGCGGCGGGCCGGGCTCGCTCAGGACTCAGGCGGGTCTATCGGTCTGTCAATGGTTGTGGCGGGCGGGGTCAAACGCTGAGCTCCTGAGGGTGAACGCTTCAGAACTTGGTGAGGGCCAGGACTGCTGACGAAGTCCTCTCGGCTTTGGGGATGAAACCGGGAGGATTGGGGAAGGATATCAAAGATAGTTGTTAAGGAGATATTGCGATGAGCTCAGACAATAAGGACCACGAAGTTCAGCCACAATCGAAAGGGGAGGATCGTTTGGAGACCATCCGCCAGGCTCGCAAGCGCTGGGAGGAACAACATCTCTCTGGAGTGTCTCGACGGAAGTCGACCTTCACCAACCTAAGTGGATACGTGCATCGCGACCTCTATGACCCCTCGGACAATGGGTCTCGAAGTTTTCTCAAGGACGTCGGATTTCCCGGTGAGTACCCTTACCGCCGTGGGGTGCATTCCACTTTGTATCGCAGCCGTCTTTGGACCATGCGGTTGTTCTCAGGGTTTGCCACCGCTGCAGAAACCAATAAGCGCTATCACAAGCTCTTGGCCGACGGTCAGGGAGGTTTGTCGGTGGCCTTCGACATGCCCACCTTGATGGGTTACGATTCCGACCACTCGAGATCCCTTGGCGAAGTAGGTAAGTGCGGGGTGGCGGTGGACACCCTCGCCGATATGGAAATGCTGTTTCAAGGCATCCCACTTCATAAGGTTTCAACTTCCATGACTATCAACGGACCGGCTGCCATCCTGCTAGCCATGTACCTAGTGGTGGCGGAAAAGCAGGGGGTGGATTGGAAATCGGTCCGAGGCACTTTACAGAACGACATTCTCAAAGAGTACATCGCTCAAAAGGAGTATCTCTTTCCCCCAAAACCCTCTATGAAGCTAGTGGTGGACACGGTGGAGTTCTGCACCCAGCGAGTGCCTCAGTGGAACTCTATCTCCATTTCCGGCTATCATATCCGCGAGGCCGGAGCCACCGCCCTCCAAGAATTGGCTTTCACCTTATACGATGGGATTTCGTATGTCAGAGCCTGTTTGGAACGAGGCATGAAGGTGGACGATTTTGCTCCAAGGCTCTCGTTCTTCTTTGACTGCCACAACAACTTCTTTGAGGAGATCGCCAAGTTTCGGGCGGCCCGAGTCATCTGGGCCAAGGTGATGAAGGAATGGTTTAAGGCCGAAGACCCCAAAAGCTGGAAACTGCGGTTTCACACTCAGACAGCTGGAGTCTCGTTGACTGCCCAGCAGCCGGAAAACAATATTGTCCGCACCTCCTACCAGGCCTTGGCGGCAGTTTTGGGCGGAACCCAATCTCTGCACACCAACGCCATGGACGAGACCTGGGCTTTGCCCACTGAAAAGGCCGCTGAGATCGCTCTTCGAACTCAGCAGATTCTCGCTCATGAAACGGGAGTGGCCGACGTGGTGGACCCTCTGGCGGGTTCCTATTTCGTAGAAGAGATGACCGACTGGATGATCGAGGAATGCTTCGCTGCTTTTGAAAAGATCGATGCCGAGGGAGGCATCTACGACGGTATCGAGAGTGGCTACTTCCAGCGGGAGTTGGCTCGGTCGGCCTACGACTATGCCCAGAAGCTTGAAACCGGCGAAGAGGTCATCGTGGGAGTGAATCGGTTCCAGAACCCGGATGAGAAACTCGATATTCCTCTCCTGAAGATTGGCCGTGACGCCGAAGACCGGCAGTGTCAAAGTTTGGCGAAGGTGAAGGCCGAGCGCAACCAAAGCAAGGTGGACGAGACTTTGGCTCGCTTGAAAGAAGCTGCTTTGGCTGAGCGGAACGTCATGCCCGAACTTCTGGACGCCACCCGAGCCTATGCCACCCTCGGAGAGATGGTGGAGGTGCTCAAGGTGGTCTATGGCGAGTATCGAGAGCCGATCTTCATCTAGATGACTATTCGACTGCTGCTCTTTGCTTCTTTGTCGGACCTCTTGGGTTTTGACGAAGCCGAACTGGAAGTTCCTGACGGCTTGGATTGCCAGGGGCTGGTAGACCACTTGGAAGCGGCCTTTCCCGAACTCAAGAGGTTTGAACGCAAGTTTCGGGTGGCTTTCAATAAGGAGTTTGTCTCTAGCGATACGATGCTGCCATCAGGGGCAGAGGTGGCCTTGATCCCTCCGGTGAGCGGAGGATGCGGTCCCAAAGTCTTCGTGGATGTGCGAGACGACGCCCTTTCGATAGACAAAGCTTTGGAAGCCGTGCGCAGATTGGATTGCGGAGCCGTGTTGCTCTTTCTCGGTACGGTGCGAGAGATCACCGGCTTGGCGCAGACTGAGCGTTTAGAGTATTCGGCCTATCGCAGTATGGCGGTGTCGGAGCTGCAAAAACTGGTTGAGGAGGCGGTGCAGACATGGTCTCTCGGGGCCGTTTGGGTGGAACATAGAGTGGGTTCTCTCGACCCGGGAGAGATCGCGGTGGTGGTAGCCGTCTCTGCTCCCCACCGCCGTGAGGCTTTCGAAGCCGGGAGGTTCTTGATCGACACCACCAAAGAGAGAGTTCCACTATGGAAGAAAGAGTTTGGACCAGACGGCATCGCCTGGATAGAGGGAGACGCCCGGGTAGTTTCTTCAGTGCCCTGATGCTCATTAAGGATTTGAATTTCAAGGACGGGCACCCCGGGTACCCAACGGAGTTGGGTGAATGGTGGGTGGCAGGCGGTGGCTCCCCTGGGCTACTCTGCGGAGGGCTAAGCGCGTGGGTGCCTTCTGGGCAGCTCCTTAGGGCGAACGCTCTAGAATCAGGCAGTGCATCTGGGTTGTGGAGGAGTCCTTCCCAGGTTGTGAAAACTTTCACAACCTGTGGGAGTGCTCGTAGCCAATTGGTTGGAGAGATGAAAACATGTGGAACGTAATCGAAAACAAGGTTTCTCGCGGAGAGCGCCTCAGCATTCAGGAGGGTCTCTACCTCTACCGAGAGGCACCTCTGGAAGATCTTGGACGCTTGGCTAACCAGGTGCGCGAAAAGCGACACGGCGACCGCACCACTTACATCCTGAATATGCATCTCAACTACAGCAACCTCTGCACTCTGTCGTGCATGTTCTGTGCTTTCGCTAAGAAGCGTGGGGAAGAGGGCGCTTACGAAATGTCGATGCAAGAGATGCTCCAAAGAGTGTCTCCTCTAGGGAAGGTGGAAGGGGCTGAAATCCACATCGTTGGCGGTCTCCATCCCGACTACCCTTACTCTTACTATCCTCGGCTGCTGTCCACCCTGAGAGAGCATTATCCCTTGGCTCATCTGAAGGCCTTCACCGCGGTAGAAATCGACTACTTCGCCCAGTTAGCTAACCGCAGTGTCCCCTGGGTGCTGGAGGACTTAAAAGAGCACGGCCTTGGCTCCATGCCGGGCGGAGGTGCCGAGGTTCTCACCGACCGCATTCACCGCAAGTTGTATCGAGACAAGATGGGACCGGACCGTTGGCTCGAAGTTCATCAGCAAGCGCACGAATTGGGCATCCGTACCTCGGCCACCATGCTCGCTGGGCACATAGAGACCGATGAAGAGCGGGTGATCCACCTCGATCGGCTTCGATCTTTGCAGGACAAGACAGGGGGGTTTCTGGCCTACATACCGCTGCGGTTTCATCCCGATAACACCCCTCTCAAGAAACTTAGGTTTATGGACTCTGAGGGAGTGCTTCGCCAAGTTGCTGTGGGTCGTCTGATGCTAGACAACTTCGACCACATCAAGGCTTATTGGGTGATGAGTGGGTTGGAGAACGCTGCCAAAAGTCAACATTACGGAGCTGATGATTTTGATGGTACGGTGGTGGATGAGAGGATCACCCACATGGCTGGCTGCGAAACTCCAGTAGGGGTAACTGAAGCTGCCTTGCGCCAGCTGATCGAGGAGGCTGGTCGCCACCCTGCGCGGCGTGATGCCCTGTACCGAGTGCTGGAAGCTCCGGTGGCGGGTTAGGATTTGATCGAAGTTACAGTCCTCGGCAGCGGGACGGTGGAGCCGAATCCCAACCGGGCCAGTGCAGGATTTGCCCTCAGTGCTTCAGGCATAGAGGGCCCCGTCTTACTGGACTTAGGCGCGGGAACAATGGCCAACGCGATGAAGTTTGGTGTGCCCGTTTCGCGCTGCAGCACGCTCTTTCTCACCCATCTTCATCCCGACCACACCGCTGATCTGGTCCCCTTTTTGTTTGCTCGCAAGTACGCACCTGGCGCTTGGACCGAGGCGCCACCCTTAACCATATTCGGTCCACCGAACACCGGCGACTTCATGGGCCACCTGTTGAGAGCTTGGCCTTCCCTCGACCATAAGAAGTCTCGGGTTGCCTTAGAGGTGGAAGAGTTGCCGCTTAAAGGGGGGAGTGTGCAGCTCCCCGGAGAGGTGACGGTCACCTCGATCCCCGTTGAGCATTCAGGCATGCCGGCCTTCGCTTATCGGTTTTCCAAGCAGGGGAGGACCGGGCAGACCAAGGTGGTGAGTTTCTCTGGCGATTCTAAACTTTGTTCGGGTCTGATTGAGGCAGCCAGAGACTCTGATCTGTTCTTTTGTGAATGCTCGTGTTTCCCCCGGGGCTGTGAGCCGCTGCAATGCCGTGATGTCCACTTGAGCTGGGAGGACGTGAATGAGGTTTGCCAGCAGGCCAATCCGGCACGGGTGGTCTTGACCCATCTCTATGAATGCGTGCTGGCTTCTCAGCCAGGACCGCTGGAGTCTTTGAGCCAAGCATTGGCCATACCAGTGACCCTAGCTGAAGACGGGGCCAATTATCAAGCCTGAGTGCTGAGCATCCTACGTTCGGTCAAATCCCTTGAGCCGAGATTGATAGTCTTGGTCTTCCTCGACCAAAAACTTTGAAAGCTCTCGAAACAGAGCGCGACGTCCAATATCAAGGGGGAGAGCGTGACCGCTTCGTCTTGACCAGGCCAGTTTGCATTTGACGCTGCCGACCTCGTTGATCATGAGTTCTGCATTTATGGGATGCACTACTCGGTCAGCACGAGATTGGGCTACAAAGAGTGAGCATCGGACTTCCGAGAGTCCTGCTCGAGTTTCCCTAATGGCCCGTTGGACCTCTTCCAGAGTTGCCGTAGGGATCGTTTTGTGGCCGGCCATGTTTCGCCATCGCTTCGCTTCCTTACTTCTCGCATCCTGGAGGATAGGTAGAGCGGATCGAACCTTTGAGTTCGGTGTAAGCAAAGGGAAATGCTCCTCAGGAAATGGGTCCACAGGAGCGGCCAAGCACGCTACTGCTTTGGGATTCCAACTCGGAGTTCGATGCAGGGCCAGGGTTCCACCCAGGCAAAACCCCACTACGGCTACCGGAGAATTGTCCCGGTGCAAGTGGTGGTAGCAACGGTCGAGAGCGTCAGTCCAATCTTCCAGGCGACACTGCTCCATGGCTTCGAAGCTTTCTCCGTGCCCCGGAAGTAGGGGAGCCAGCACTGTGAAACCTTGACCTACTAGAGCCTGACCCAAAGGACGGAGTTCTCCGGGGGAGCCGGCGAAGCCGTGAAGCAGAAGAATCTTGAGTTGGCGAGGCTGAGATTCACTGGGGGTCATTCTCCACGGGCCCCAGCGGGCAGTTCGGGAGGGGTGGAGAGACTCGGAGTCTGCCGTCACAAGGCCTTAGACCGAATGTCCACGTTGCGCAGTATGGTTCGGTAAATCTCTCTCATTGTAGTGAAGGCTCTTCCTCTACCTGGATTCTCCTCGAAGGTCACCGGAGTAGGAAGGGGGTACTGACGAGTAACGGCTGGGCTCATCGCTCCCGTGAGGGTGTGAGGATCGTCTTCAACCGTCTCCCAGGTGCGCCAGCCTGCCAAACGTTCGATAGAGGCTTTCCAATATCGGTGTGCCGTGCGGTCGTCCAGCCACCAGGAGTGAAGTCTGTTGGCCTCAGCATAGAAATAACGTGAGAGCAATAGAGATCTGGTGTCATGACTGTGGACGAGCGCCGGTGTGATGGCTTTGGAGAGATAGCCAAGGTCCAGGAGATCGGAAAGGAAGACTAAGGCCTGGGCTCGGGCGGGATAAGGGGAAACCTTTTCGATTCGATACAGTTGGACATCTGGAAACATCAAGGCTGGGTTCTGATCGTCGCCAGGAAATGCGTCGGGTGAATAGATCAAGTGGACTGCGAAGTCTTGTTCTCGGGACAGGAACGCCAACCAGTCCTGCAGAAACGCTGGCTCGACCACAGGCTTGGTTAGAATGTGGAGTATATCCAGTGAGTAGCGCACCGACCTTCGGTTCCTCTCCTGGCTTGAAGGTCCTTCATGAATTTAGCGTTACGACAAAGAATCTTATTAGCGGTAGCAGTCCTCCTGATGCTGGTTCCCACCTTCCTCTTGGCGGCTGGCAAGATCGGCCAACCTCCCCTATTCGAAGGAGATGTTCGTCGGGAAATGACGTGCATAACCTGCGACGGCCTCGGTCGACAGACTCACGAGTCCGAGCAAGACCCTTGCTCGGTTTGCAAAGGAACCGGAGTTGCTGAATTCATCATTGCCGGACCAAATCGTCCCTTGCAACTGGTTGGAACGGTCACTGACGGAAAGAGTGAACCCTTGGCTGGGGCCGAGATTCGAGCCCAGGAGTTGGAAGATCAAGAGTTCTCCTTGATCGTCAGCACCAACGCCCAGGGGCAGTTCGGCTTGAAGCTTCCTCCCGGGCACTACCGCTTGCAGTTTGCTCACGAACATGGAAACCTAGACACTCAGTTTGAGGTGCCGGTCAATGACCGACCCTTGCCGGTCCGGGGGGCCGATACTTTGCATCGACTCGAGCACACCTTCGTTCTCGATTAGCTTCCCGACCCAGACGCATTCACCGGGCTGGTCGGCGGTCCAAGGAGTCAAGATTCCCGCTCTCTCTCAGGGGAGGCTTAGCGTCGATTGAGGCGAAGAAACGCGAATGATAGGTATAGCAGGCACTCTAGGCATTCTTGCACTTTTTATTGTCATTGGTTGTCTCCCTAAGGTCCCTTGGTGGGCCAAGGTTGTCATCCAACTCATCATCGGGGCGGTGATCTATATCGCGTTCTCCGATAAGTGGTTTGAGTTTCCTTACGGTGACACGCTGCCGATCTCCATGTTGGCGGGCGGTAACGCCGGCTCCGAAGGATTCGCTTACCTGTCCATGGGTGTGCTGGGAACGGTGATAGGTTTGCTGTTCACGGCTTTAGCAACGGTGGTTGGGTTGCTGTTGAAGAAAAAAGAAAGCTAGCTAGGAACGAGGTCCTCTTGAGTATGCAGCCACAAGCAAGAAACACTGTGCGGCGACGACGGCGTCGGAGCGGTCCGGTCACCACTTGGCATTGGTTAGCCCTCGGAACCGGCACCGGATTAGTTCTCACTGCGGCCATCGCTACGGCGTATCGCTGGATGCACTGGGAAGAAGAAGAAGAAGATGCCGACCCCAGAGCAGAAAAGGTCCACGAGTTGATTCAGGAGGCCGAGCGCCTGCTGGCTCAGGGGCGAGGTGGCAGCCTCTAGATGCGGATCCTGGTCACTAATGACGACGGTATAACCTCCGAAGGGATCCTAGCTTTAGCCCAAGCGCTCACCGCCCTAGGTGATGTGACTGTGGTCGCTCCGAGAACGGAGCAGAGCGCGGTCAGTCGGAGCATAACTTTTCGCACCCCACTTCGCCTACTGCGCGAGTATTCACCGGTGCCTGAATCTTATTCGGTCACCGGCACTCCGTCCGACTGCGTCTTCTTGGCCCTCCACCACCTGCTCGAAGTGCCTCCCGACCTCTTGGTTTCGGGAATCAACACTGGGCCGAATCTCGGCGATGACGTTCTCTACAGCGGCACGGTGGCGGGAGCCATGGAGGGTTCTTTGGTGGGGGTCCCTTCCATCGCTATCTCGGCGGGAAGTTTTCAAGACCAGAGGTACGATACCGCCGCCGACTGGTTAGTGGATTTTCTGCGTGAGCGCCCCATCCCGTTTTCTCCTCGAACCACCTTGAACATCAACGTTCCCTCGGTGGATAAAAGCCAACTCAAAGGTTGGAAACTGACCCATCAGGGGCACACTCACTACGCCCAACGCGTGGTCCGCCGGGTTGACCCACGGGGGGAAGAATACTACTGGTTGGCTGGTGATTTGCCTTCGGGAGTTCCCGAGGCGGGTTCCGATGTCGAAGCGGTTACCCAAGGATTCGTCTCGGTGACACCCTTGGGACTCGACCTGACAAACCGCAACTATCTTCAAGGAGCATGACCGATGAGTGACACTCAAGATGTGGTGGCCATACCCTTAATCACCGATATTCTCGACAAGGTCAGCAAGGAGTTAGCGCTCAAGCATCAAGCCGGTTTCCTCTACTTCGACGTGGTGGAGTTTCTGTCACTCAGAGATAAGTACGGCAAGGAGCGAGCAGAACTTATCCTTGGTGCCATCCGCTCCACCCTGATGGGGCAGAGAGGGCGTCTCTTTAGAGACGAGGACCTGGTAGCGGTGGGAGGTCCAGGCTCAGATTTTTTTGTCATTTTTCTGTTTGCACCGCCGCGCCGTAAAGAAGTCTTTTCCACCAGCGATCTCAAACTGATTGCCACTCGGGTGTCTCAGAAATTGTATACGGTGATGAACGACACCGCGGTGGAATTGGGGATCGACGAAACCATCGACCTGCGAAGCGGCTACACCGTCATCGATCACGATCCTGAACTTCCTATTGATCGTTTGGTCTATGAGGCAAGGAAAGAGGCAGCACTCAAGAGTCGTCTTGACGAGATCATGATTACTTTTGTGGCCAACGTTTCCCACGAACTCAGGACACCCCTGACATGCATCAAGGGCTACACCGAGACTCTCCTGGAAGGGGCTATGGAAGATCCTGAGCTCACCAGGCGTTGGCTAACGACCATTCATACCGAGACGCAAAGGCTTGAGCGACTGATCAAGGATCTTTTGGATTTGTCCATGATGGAGGCGGACCAAGTCGACTTGCGCTTGGGGCCCTGCGACTTGATCGAGTTGGTTCGCCACACGGTCTCCGTTCTCACTCCCCGAGCCCAAGAGCACTCCATGACCATCGAAATGGAGCTTCCCGAATCTGCTCCCGAGTGGCGGGCCGACCATGATCGGATCTCTCAGGTCTTGCTGAACCTCATCGACAATGCCATCAAGTATTCAGAAGAAGGCGACCGAGTTCTGGTGAGGCTGTACGTCTCAGCCGAGCGAGCTACCATCGAGATCGAGGACGAAGGGACCGGTATCCCGACCAATGAGTTGCCACGAGTTTTCGAGAGATTTTATCGAGTGGAGAAGGCTCGGGCTACCAGATTCGGAGGCCGGGGATTGGGCCTGTCTATCGCCAAGCACCTGGTGGAGGCTCACGGTGGTGAGATTACGGCGGTCAGCGACTATGGAAAAGGCAGCAAGTTCACCATCACCTTGCCTCGACAGCCGGATTGGGATGGACTGGATGCCGAGTGAACTTCCCCGTTATCGAGTTCTCGGAATCCCTTTCAATCCCATCGATCGGAGCCTGTGCCTGGAGTATCTCCGAGGATCCTTAGCTGGAACAGGGCTGAGACTGGTGGTCACCTTGGGAACCGAAATGGTCATGGCTGCCCAGACGGATAGAGATTTTGCCGAGGTTGTAGAGAAGGCCGAACTCGTGGTTCCCGATGGGATTGGCGTTGTCTTGGCGGCGCGCTTGGCGGGTTTGCAAGCACCGGGAAGGATCGCCGGAGTGGAACTTCTCTTGGAGATGTTGCGCCAGGCTCCCGTCGACACTCGCTTCTTTTTTTATGGAGGGGCTCCAGGGGTGGCTGAAGAGGCGGTGGCACGACTCCAGCAGCAGGTATCGTTCGAAGTCGCGGGCTGTCTCGATGGGTATCAGCAGGATGAGGAATTCGTCCTTTGTACCCTGGAACAAGCGCGACCCCAGGTCTTGTTTGTGGCTCTCGGATTTCCCCGTCAGGAAGCCTTCATCGATCGAAATCGGGAGCGCCTGGAAGCCGCCGGCGTCCGCCTGGGAGTCGGAGTGGGTGGAAGCTTCGACGTCTACGCGGGCCGGGTGCAGAGGGCTCCTGTGCTCTTCCAGAGATTGCACTTGGAATGGTTCTATCGCTTCCTTCTCCAGCCCAGTCGGTGGAGGAGGCTGATGAGTCTCCCGCTCTTTGCGTTGAAAGTTCTCAAGGGCCCTAAGAAGGCCGTGGAGGTGTGTTCGTGAAGGCCATGGTTCTGGCTGCTGGAGCGGCTACTGGTCTCTACCCGCTCACTTACACGTTGCCGGCAGCCCTGATTCCTATTGCCAATCGGCCAGTCATCGAGCATCTGCTTCGCTGGTTGGGCTCTCACCAGGTGGAGCAGGTGGTCATAAATCTTCATTATCTCCATCGTGCGGTGACAGCGGTCTTGGCCGACGAGAGTTTTTGCCACGAGCCTGGCATCCCTCAATGCCACCTGACGGTGGAGTCGGAACTTTCGGGAACCGCTGGAGGTGTAAGGCTGGCTAGGGAGCACTTCTCGGACACCTTCTGCGTGGTAGGGACGGACTGCCTCACCAACTTGAATCTCTCCGCTATGCTCGAGTTCCATAGGGAACGAGGAGCACTGTGCACTATTGCGGCTCTTCCTGTCAGATCGGGTCGAAGATTCGGACTGATGGAAACCTCAGCAGACAATCGGGTGCTGCGGTTCGTCGAGAAGCCCGTCACCAACGATTCTGCGTTGAACTGGCTTAATACGGGCATCTATATACTCGAGCCCGAGATCTTCGATCACATCCCCGATGTCCAACCTTTCGATTTCGCTCAGCATCTCTTTCCGAGCTTGGTGGGGGATCAAGGTCGGGTCTATGCCTACACCCAATCTCAAGACGAAGAAGTCTATTGGCAGGATATTGGAGAACCGTTGGCTTACCGACAGGCCCATCGAGATCTGCTCCACCACGAGTCTTTTTTGACCTTGCCTGGGAATGAGATCCGCCCCCAGATTTTCGTCAACGCTCGGGTCTCCATTAGTGATGAAGCCATCCTGATTCCCCCGATTCTGCTCGGCACCGGAGTGGTGATCGAAGCTGGAGTTCGCATTGAGGGTCCGGTGGTGCTCGGTGATGGAGTGAGAGTAGGGGCAGGGGCCAGAGTCAGCGATTCGGTGATCTGGTCTCACACCTCGCTTGAGCCTGGCACCGAGGTGATCTCGAGCCTAGTTGGTTCCTCCTGTCACCTGGAGTCTGGTCGACAGTTTTCTGGCGTCTTGCTGGCCAGTGGGGCTCGGTTGGAGAGAAAATCCATTTCCTCAGATTGATCGATGTCCTCGGGGGTTGGCTTTTCCCCCCGAGCTGTTTTGGTTGTGGGGCGGAAACCGGGTTCTATCTCTGCGCTGACTGTAGATCCGCTCTCGCTCCTGTCACAGTCGAGGTTCATGGGGTCACTATCCAGACTTTGGGCGACTACCACGGGCCGGTGGGTCGTTCGGTGAAGGCGATCAAGCGGCGCGGCCAATTGGCTGTCGGCCGAGAGCTGACCGAAATGGCCGTGGAGCGAGTCAGGGAGTTGTGGTCATCAGAGAGAATCACAGCAGTCATGGGACTTCCACCTTCCCGAGAGGGATTTCGCTATCGGGGGTTCTCCCTACCTAAATTGCTTGAAGACCAAGTTTGTCGATGCCTGGGATGGTCGGCCATCCCAGGCGAGGATCGAAGTCGGTTTACTGTCCTTCCCCGATCGAGTCGTGGACTATCCGCCCGGCAACGACAGCATCGCTTGCCGGAGAGCAGAACAGCTGATGAGTCGAATGCTCCCAGGCCGAAAAGCAGCGGAACCTTGCTTCTCCTTGACGATGTGATCACCACCGGAGCCACTATGGGTCAAGCCATCCAGACAGCTCGAGGATTGGGCTACAGCCAAACATTGGCTTTCTGTCTGGCTGGCAGCAGGGCCGAGGAATCCCCTGGCCATTTAGACCTGAGAGCCACCTAGAAACTCAAGAACGTCGGCACAGACCTGGTCTCGGTCGAGATCCTGGAGCATTTCGTGGCCACCCTTATGGTAGGTGTAGGACTTCTGCTCCACATGCTTTAGCTTTTTTGAGAGCTTCTTAGGGACCGAGCGGGCGATGATCTTGTCGCGTGTGGAGGTGAAGACCCCTACTGGACAACGCAGGTGAGGCAACAGAGTTTCTACCACCGGAATGTAGCTCAGGAGAGACTCTAGGCTTTCGATAGGAAACTCAGGGTAATTCGAATTGGTGGCGTAAAGCTTGGGATCGACGAACTCTGGCTGGGCCGGCCAGGTGTCGGTGAACGTTCTCAGCAAGGCGGCAAATGGTATTAGGGGAGAGCGAAAGGAGAAGGCCGGAGCCAGCAGAGCGATTCGACTCACCTTGCTGGGCAATTCAGCAGCCAGGTGGCAAGCAAGGAGGGAACCCATGGAGAGCCCGATCACAGCTACCGGGTCCGGGCTTTCCATCTTAAGGAGAGCAGTTCTCGCATCTGCGGCCCAATCTCGCCAAGTCACTTTGAAAAGGTGATCCGGCTCGCTGCCGTGACCCCGAAGGATCGGGGTGGCCACCCGGTAGCCATTTTCTGTCAGCAGGGTATTCAGGGGCTCCACCGTCTCCAACGAGCCGGTGAATCCATGCAGCAGCAGTACATTCATGGCGGCCCCTTCGCGAGGTGGTGTGGGATCTCCACCTTTTTCAAGTTTTCAGCGTTCTCGCACTCGTGCAGGCCAGATCTCGTCAAAGAAGGTGCCTTCGACCTCCATCTGCTCGCGTTTGCCTTCGATTTGAACTCGCTTTCCGACAAACGGTTTGAGATCGGGAGAGCGGCCGTAGACATCCAAGCGCAGAGAACCGGAGCTGGGCTCTTCACCAGGCTGAACAAGCGCCAGTTTGTAGGGGTTGAAGCGCATGACAAAGGAGATGGTTTCCGGGTCTTCTACGTACTCTAGGATGCCTTCGAAGATTTGAGTCTCGTCTTTTTCGAACTTATTCCAATCGGCGTCGAGGTGGAGTTCGACCCACTCTGACTTCGGCTCTCCGTGAGTTCCGGAGGTTAGGGCTAAGGTAAGGAAGCTGAGGATCAACAATTTCTTCATGAACGCCTCTTCCACGGAGGCCGATCCGAACCTCTAGGAGCTGAGTGATCCTTATTGCCAGGCCAATCGCTCGGCGTAGCCCCTGGCTGCCAGGGCGGCGGCTCTGGCGAAGTCTGGCCCCGAGGAGGCGAAGAGAAAAGCCGAAGAGACGTTCACTCGGTGGAGCCAGGGCGCAGAGGTGCTCTTGAGGACCTCCATAACCTCTTCGGGAGTGCCGCCTTGGCTGCCAACCCCGGGGATCAGCAGCGGTACTCCAGGGAGAAGCTCGGTGGCCCGCTTCAAGTCTTCAGCGTTGGTGGCCCCTACCACGGCTCCCAGTCCGGGCTGAGCCCATTCTTTCACCTCCTGGGCCAACTGCCGCCAGGTGTTTTTCTGCAGGTCCTGATGACCGGGGTTGGAGGTTCTCAGCAACAGATAGACGCCTCTCTCCGGGCAGTGTTCGAGAAAGGGGTCCACCGAATCTTGGCCCATCCACGGGCTGACGGTAGCAGCATCGCCTTGCCAGGCGAGGAACAGGGCTCGAGCGTAGGCGGCACTGGAACGGCCAATATCTCCGCGCTTGGCGTCGAGGATCACTGGGACGGGTGCGAGTCTGGGCAAAAGGCGCTCTAGCATAGCGAGCCCTGCCGAGCCGTATTGCTCGAAGTAAGCTAGGTTCGGTTTGAAAGCAGCCGGGGCGATGTCCAAAGCATCGAGCACCTGGTTGAGGTAACGCTCGGCGGATTGTACTCCACCATCGCCTAGGACGAGAGCGATCCTATCGGGGTCGGGGTCCAGGCCCAGGCACAACAGGGTCTTGGAATGATGAGCCGAGGTCTCCAGACGTTGGAGAAAAGTGTTCATTTGTGTTCCAGGTGGGCCATGGCTTCGGTGTACTGCTGCTCAGTGAGGCGATCCCCTCTAAGGCTGGCAAAGAGTTCGGCGGCGTTAGCCAGGGCCAACACCGGAATTCCGGTTTGTTCAGTGAAAACGGCCGAGGCGGTGTTGCCGTTCCTGTCTCTCTCTTGGCGGTCCACCACCACCACTAGAGCTATGCAGCGAGGAGGGCGGACCCCCACGCGCTCGGCTTCCTGCTGCAGGCGTTGAAGGGCCTCTATTTTCGTGTCTCCCGAGGTCATGACGTCGTCCACCATGACAACTCGGTCGCCATCCTGCAGATGGTGACCTAGAAAAACGCCGCCCTCTCCGTGCTTTTTCTCTTCTTTTCGGTAGGTCAAAAACGGGCGGTCCAATTGGTGTTCAGACCAGAGTTGGGTGCAGGTCACCACCGCTAAAGATATAGCTTTATATGGGGGGCCGTAGACCACCTCGAATCCCGTTCCCAACTTGTTCACACACTGGGCAGCCAGATGCTGGCCAAGGGTCGAGAGAGTCTTTCCCGAATGGACTTCGCCGAAGTTGAAGTAATACGGTGAGCTCTGACCGCTTTTGAGTTCGAATTCTCCAAATTTGAGGACCTCCGCGTCCATCAGAAATTCGGCAAGCTGTTTGGTTCTCAGTCTCATAGATTTGAGTTCCTGGTGGTCTTGAGAGCACCTGTTGCCGCTTCCGCTGCGGCCAAGGCCAACCGCCTTGGCAGCAGCGGGCCTTCATAGACTAGCGCAGTGTAGACCTGCACAAGGTTCGCTCCAGCGCCTACCATGTCTTTGACACTTTCACCGTCATGGATTCCGCCCACCCCAATGATGGGGAAGTCGCTCTTGCAGTGCTCTCGCAGTTTCCTCACGACCTCCACCGAGCGGCTGCTCAAAGGTCGCCCGCTGAGCCCTCCTTCGGGGGGCACCTGATGGTACGGAGGCACTCTCGCAAGAGTGGTGTTGGTGGCCACCAGGCCTTGGACATAACGAGGGGCCATTTGGGTGATGCCCTCTAGGGCCGGGTTATCCAAGTCCGGGCTAATCTTGAGAAGCAGAGGTTTCGGTTGCCCCAGGCTGAGGTTGGTCCGGTTGAGTTTGTCCAAAATGCGAGCCAAATGTTCCTCTTGCTGCAAGTCGCGAAGCCCGGCCGTGTTTGGGCTGCTTACGTTGACGACGAAAAAATCGGCCAGGGAGTGCAGCCGCGCCAAGGTGGCGCAATAGTCGTCTGCGGCAGCCTCCAGGGGCGTCTCGGCATTTTTCCCTAGGTTGATTCCTAACGGAATGGTGCGGTTCTTGATTCGTTCCAACCGATGGGCCACGGCTTCGGCTCCCTCGTTATTGAAACCCATTCGGTTCCTCAAGGCTTGGTGCTCGGGGATGCGAAAGAGTCGCGGTCTGGGGTTACCAACTTGTCCCACCGGGGTTACGGCTCCTACTTCGAGATGTCCAAAGCCCAGGGCGTCGGCGGCTTGCACGAAGCGTCCGTGCTTGTCGAATCCGGCAGCCAGTCCCACCCGGTTTGGGAAGCGCACTCCAAAGAGTTCTACCGGGTCGCTTACGGCAAGACACCTTTTCAGCGCTCGGCGCCCGGCCTCCCAGGTGCAAGCTGCCGAGGTCAGTCGGGTTACCCATTCATGGGCGGTTTCGGCCTCCAGGCCGAACATCAGGTTCCGCAAATAGGGGTAGAGCTTCACAGCAGCTCTAGGTCCGCCTCTCTAATTATGCTCAGGCAGTAGTGGCACTGCAGGGCCAAAGGGGTTCTTTGTAAGGTCAAGTGTCGAGCCGGGGCCGGTTCGGTGTGAGTGATGCAGCCAGGATTGGGGCAGCGAACCAATCCCTCCAAGCGATCCGGCAGAAGAACTTTAAATTTGTCTACGATCTCGGAGTTTTCGATGCGGTTGATAGTGGCATTGGGAGCCACCAGGGCAATGCGGTTCACGTCTTGGGCGGTGAGGGTCAGGTTCTCCACCTTCATCAAATCTTTTTGCCCCATCTTGTCGCTCTGGAGACCGAAGCCAACGGTGACCAAAGAGTCTGTTCCGCGCAGACCGAGAATGTCTAAGACCTTATAGGCACTCCAGTGGGGCAGGTGATCGATGACGATCCCATTGTCGATGCGAAAGACTTTGAATTCTCGTTCGGACTTGGCTTTGGTCTCAGACATGGGACTCTCCCAGGGTTCCCAAGAGCAATCCGAGCAAGGCTTGGCGAACCTCAACCCCTCCGGCAGCTTGCTGGAAATAGTGGGCGTGAGAGGTGCGGTCCACGTCGACGGAGATCTCGTCGACTCTGGGCAAAGGATGGAGGACCTTCAGGCTCGCTCGCACATCCTTGAGCATGGCGGCGGTCAATCGATAGATCCCCTTCACCTTTTCATATTCGAATTGATCCGGCATCCTCTCTCGTTGGATGCGAGTGACGTACAGAATGTCTACTTGGTCTAATACGTCTTCCAAGCGTCGATGTTGATGGAGTTCCACCCCTTCCTCCGTGAGTTGGCGAACCAGGTCCTGGGGCATCTCCAACTGGACCGGAGAAACTAGGTGGAGCACATTCCCCGGGTAAAGAGCCAGAGCCTCGGCCAAAGAGTGCACCGTTCGGCCGTACTTTAAGTCGCCCACCATGGCCACTGAAAGGTCCTGCAGACGTCCTTGAGTCTGCTTGATGGCGTAAAGGTCCAGCAACGTTTGGGTAGGGTGCTGGTTCTTGCCGTCTCCAGCATTGATCACCGGCACCGAGGAGGTGTCTGCCGCCCAACGAGCCGCTCCATCTTTGGGATGCCTCATGACGATGGCATCGGCGTAGGCTTCGAACATTTTGATGGTGTCGTGCAGTGTTTCGCCTTTGGCCACTGAGGTTCCCGAGGCATCGGAGAACCCGCAGATTTGGCCGCCTAGTTGGTGGATAGCGGTGACGAAGCTGTTGTAAGTTCGAGTGCTGGCCTCGTAGAATATCAGGGCGATCTCTTTGCCTTCCAGGGCTTTTCTTGGACAGAGTTTCAGACTTTCGGCCATCTTCAGGACTCGGTCGATCTCGGGTCTACTGAGATCTCTGATGGCCACCAAGCTGCGGCCAGTGAACGACGTTTCTTTGGGTGTCTTGGCTACCATAACGGATGGCGGTTCGAAGAGCACCGATCGATCCCTTTTTAGACCTGGGTCTGCAGGCGTGGACAGCAGGTCATTGATCTTGGGACTCCCGATTTGGGAGCGAGGGGGACAGGAGCTAACTGACGAACTCTTCAAGGGTGACGGCCGACGGCGACAATCTTGAGCAGTTGTGTCCCCTAGAACTCTTTTTGGCTCGAGAGGCCCAGAAGGGCTCGCATCTTGATACTTCGGGCTTCCGCATTGATCTGGCTGGGGCTTTAGCTAAGCTCAGCACTTTTGCTCTACCTGACCCTGGCTTGTGGGTAGTGAAGTTGGTGCAGGCCGCAGTGGCCGCCGGTGCACCGGATGTCCACTTTCACTTTCGAAGGAGGCAGGTGGAGGTTCGTTTTTCCAATGCGGGAAACTGGCAGGCTTTCGAAATATTGCGGGCCCTGCTGAACCCCATATCCTGGTCTGATTCCGCTACGCAGCACCTAGTCACCGGGCTTATGGCGGCGGCCAAAGGCTGTCGGGAGCAGGTGTTTTGGAGTTGCGGAGGACAGGCTGTGACCCTCGATGAGGGTGGTCCGGTTCTCCTCGACCACGAAGATGAAGCAGGGGAGGTGGTGATCCGAACCACCAGGACTGTCAAGCACGAAGTGAAGCCTTGCAAGGTAACCACCCCGATCCGCTATCTCATGAAGCAGACGGCTCTGGAATACAAGGCTCTGGTGGATCGCTGCTGGGTCAGCCCTATCCCGGTTTGGATCGATGGGTATCGGCTTCCCAGCACCTATCAAGTCGAGATAAGCAGTTTGCCAAAGAAGATCAATTACGATTCGGACAATTCCACTGGGCGAGGGTTTCTGTTTGCCGAGTTTCCGTTTGACGCCGGTCAACAGGGCCAGGCAGCTCCCTACCCTCTCGCCGATGAGAAGGTACTCAAGGACCCGGAAGAGTCGAAGACCTTTCAACCGCTGGTCCTGGCAAATCCCAACGTAGCTGCGGGGGCGGTGGCTTGCCTTTACTCGTGTCTGCAGCACGATTCCCGCATAAACTTTATCATGCACGGAGCCTTGGTTGATAGCCGGCGTCTCTTCGTGCCACTTTCGGACCTGTCTGGACTCTGTTTGCGTCTCTATGAGATCTTGGAGAATGGCTCGGACAATTTGGTCCTCGATTTGTATGTTCCGGTGTCGTGGTCGGACTTGGACCTCAGTCAGTTCCAGGTCCGGGAACGGGATTTGACTCCGGTGATAGAAGTGCTGACCCCTGAACTCTTAAAGGTGTTCGGGCAATTACGAATCTTGTGTTTTAAGCCTTGGAAGATGGCAAGGTCCACCAAACCATCTTCACAGCCCATAAACGCCAGTGTCTCCGGCGTTTTTGGCTCCCTGATCTTGACGGTATTCATTCCGCATGCGTTGTTTATCTGCGGCATGTGCATAGTGGCTGCTCCCCTCTATTGGGCTGCGAAACCTTACTTTGACCGGAGATCTGCCATCACCCTCGACGGCAGATTGTCCGAGGCGGCAGAAGACTTAGAAAAAGCACTGCAAGCCCACCGAACCTTATCTCCCCTCAGTCCAGATATGGCTCGATGATGGTCCCGGTTCTCAGATGAATGGCCTCTTCCAGGCTCTCGAGGTCGGTGATGATAGCGGTTTTGGTGGTGGCCGAAACAAAGTCTACGCAAGCTCGCACTTTGGGTTTCATGGAACCGGCTTGAAAATGAGATTCCAAGAGATAGCTCCGCATGCAGTCCAAAGACACCTGCTCCAGACGCTCTTCCTGTTCGGTGCCGAAGTTGAGATAAGCGTAGGGTACGGCAGTGCAGATCACCAGCACGTCGGCTTCGACTTCTCGAGCCAGCAAGGCTGCCGTTCGATCCTTGTCGATGACCGCAGCTAGGCCATTTCCAGCCAAGTCGGACGGAATTCCTCCGCCTCCGCAAGCGACAGTGAGGTAGCCCGCGTCCAAAAGGTTGCGAATCACCGGGGCTTGAACGATGCGAAGGGGAAGAGGGGAGGGAACCACTCTGCGCCAACCCCTGCCGGCGTCTTCGATGATCTTCCAGCCCTGGCTTCGCTGTCGCTCTTCGGCTTGTTCTTTACTGAGGAAAGGCCCAATGGGTTTGGTGGGATGGCCAAAGGCGGGATCGCTGGGATCCACCTGGGTTTGAGTGATCAAGGCCACGGCGCTTTCTTCCCGTCCCAGGTCTCGAAGGGCCGTGTTCAGGGCTCGACAGAAGTCATAACCCAGAGTTCCTTGAGTTTCGGCCACGCACACGTCCAAATCGTGGGGGGGGACCTGGTCTTTGGCGATCTCGGAGCGCATTAGGGCAGCGCCCACTTGAGGACCGTTCCCGTGGGTCAGGACCACCTCCCAACCTTCCTCCAGTAAAGAGACGATCTTCTTGGAGGTTTCCAGGATCGATTGAAAGCCTGCCACTACCGCGTTTCCCCCAACAGCGATCACCGCTCGTCTTTGGAGCACCTTGGTCATCTTCTGGTGGGGCATACCCGCGTCTTCGAAGAGAGAGCCGGTCTCGTGGTAGCCCAGTTTGCGGTAAAAGGCCAAGGCCGTCACCTGGGCGTCCAGTTCCACCTCGGTGTAGCCCAGCAGTTTGGCTCTATGCTCCAACAAAGCCATCATTCTCGAAGCCAGCCCTCGCCTGCGGTGCACCCGTCGGACTGCCACCCGGGAGATCTTCGCCACTCGAGAACCCCGAGCACTTTCGGTCAGTCGCGCGGTTCCCACAGCTTGACCTTCTTCAGTGCAAGCTAGGATATGGAGCGCTTCGTGGTCCGCTTGGTCCTGCTCGAGTTCTGGTGGTACCCCTTGTTCAGCGATGAAGACGTCTTTGCGAACTCGGAAGGCTTCAGATTTATCGTGGTCTTGCAGCAACCAACGGAAGTTCATCCCAGCTTAGCCTTGATTTTTTGGCTGAGCGCCTTGCCGTCTAAGGGTCGACCGGCAAATTTGGCCTGCAACGCCTTCATGATTGCACCTATAGCTTTTGAGGTCCTGGCCTCAGGGGCGAGCTCTCCGAGTTCGGCCTCGATGGCCAAATCGATCTCGGATTCACTGGGAGCGGCCGGGAGAAATGAGCCCAGCAGCTCGGCCTCCCAATCTTCTTGCTTAGCGCGCTCTTCAGCCCCGCCTTTGCGAAAGCCGTCGGCAGCTTCTTTCCGCTGTTTGATCATCTTCATAACCACGGCCACTTCTTCGCCCGCAGGGAGTTCGCCGCGCAAGTCCAGTTCCCGGTTCTTGAAGGCCGCCTTGACCGAGCGCAGCAAGGTCAGGCGCTCTTTGTCTTTGGCTTTCATAGCAGTCTTGATCTGCTCATTGAGGGTTTCACTTATGCTCATGTTTGGACCTTTTTCATTGGCCAGGAGGTCCCTCTTTGGGACGGGGCGAGAAGCCTCTAACGGCCAGATCCGATGACCGATTGTTTACAAAAAGTTAACTTGGTCGAGGCTCCGTTCCACTAGAGATCCTGGCCCTTCACCTATAGTCGTGAGACAGGATCAATGAAAGGTTAAGCAAGCATGAGCGCCCTCCTAGAAAGACCAGTCCAAGTTCAATCAGACGCCCTCACTGTGTTGGCTCGAGGGCTGGTGGAATCCCACACCTTCCTGGTCCGCCCTGAAAGCCTCAACGAGCTCCTCTGCAAGGCTTTAGAGCAACTCGAGTTTGATGACAGCATTGACCCTGAACTCACCGATGAGATGGCCGAAGCCTTGGTGGACAGTCAAGAACGCTTTCTCTCTGGGGAGGAGCCTTGGGCCGCGCTAGAGCGCTTCTTGGGTCACTATGCGCGACTGGAAGAGCGCAAGAGCCTCGAACAGATCTGGTGGGAAAGGGCCCAATCTCTGACTTCCAAGGAGTTGCAGACGGAATTGATGTTGAACTTCCAGGAGGCGGTTCGCATGGCTCGATCGGGTCGGGGTCAGCTGTTGATGAGCTGGCTTGAGGCCAAAATTTCTGAGTTTCAGGCGCGCTGGAACGGCTATGCCGAAATCTTAGTGACCGAGGAAGAAGTGACTTTGGATAGTGTTTTGTGCCATCGCTTCTTGAAAACCGGTGTGGGAAATTGGCTGGAGGCCTTCAAAGGGCTCAGAGCGACGGTAGTCGAGGGTAGCAGCCCTGAGACCGCCTTGGAGAAGGCCGTTCTTGGGCAACGTTGCTTGATGGCTGTGCAGCTTTTCGAAGCTGAGGCTGCCATGGCTGAAACCAGATATTTCGTCAACTTCAACTAGGATCCTAACCGTAGGTTCTCTGCTGCCGACTGCGAAAGAAGGTCCGGAGAATCTTTCGAATGACCGCTCAAGGGGCTAGAAGACATGTCAAATATCTCGGGGGATAAGCCGAACAAGGGCGGTTCTTTGCTGTCAAACCTGACTGCTAAGGCTTCCGAAAAGATCAAAGAGACGGGCCAAGCTGCCGCTAAGGCTGTGGCTGCAAAGCCCAAAGCTCCGGTCTCTGTTGCGGATCCCGCACAGCCCGGGAAAAGGGTCGCTCGGGCTGAGATGGCGCTCGAGCAAGCTCAAGATGTGCGCACTCGAGATCGCGAGGCGTCCAAGGAACTCACCAAGCAGCAATCGTCTTTGGCCGCTGACCTCACCGGCCCAATCCGCAGTGAAACTACTCCTGATCGGGCCTTTTGGGCCCTGGAGCGCAGTCAAGGTGGCGGGAGAGGGGGGGCCGAGCAAGAATCAGCGGCCACCGACAATGATGAGGAGTCGCGAACTTCAGGCTTGCTACCAGGATTGGTTGAGCGAGTTACCTCGGAAGTGAAAGGCAGAGTCACTGAGGTGGCTACAGGGATCGCTTCTGTGCTTGGACTTTCCGGTGAAGACCGAGGTCTGACCTCAGAGGAAGAGCGCCAAGCTCGACAAGCTTTAGAAGGACTTTCCGAAGAGGAACGGCGTGAAGCGCTGGCTCCACAAATAGAACAGGCCCAAGCTCGAATCTCAGAAGGTGAGACCCCTGAGCAGCAGGCGGAGTTGCTGGCTCAAGAGATCGATAGGGCCGGCTTCATGGCGCCGGACCTCATCAGCGCTGTGGGGCCAGGGTTGCTGGCGGTACTAGAGGACGCCGAGCCCGAAACAGTCTCGAACACCATCCGGCAATTTTCGGAGATCGCCGAAGGGAACCCCGCCGCCACCGACCTGCTGGCCACCCAACTGAGCGAGAACCCTCCTGGCAGTTTCTCGGGAGTGGTGGACGGTCTGGCTACGGCCTCGGCCCAAGGAGACTCCAGTTTAGCCCTAGCCTTTGCCCAGAAATTGGAAGAGGCCGAAGCACCGGTGGCCAGTCAGGTTCGAGCCGCCGCTGAGCTGGGCGAGGCGGTCCGGGAAATCGGTACCGAACTCTCGTCTGGAGACTTGCCAGGCACAGTGGCCGCCACCGACCGCATCACTGAAGCTCTGGACGGGGCCCCACCAGAAGTCGCAAGGGCCTTGATCGGGCAACTGGAAGCCAATGGCGATCTCCAACGCCTCATTGAAAACCTTGGCAACTCGGCCAGCAGACCCAGTGATGGCTTGCGCTTGGTGTCGCGAGGTGGCGAGTCCATCGACCTGTTGACCCACGAGAATCTGGGTGACTTTTCCAATGGAGATCTGTTCGCTCGAGGTCTGGCGGGCTTGACCAATGCGGTTTCTTTGGCCAACGATCCGGCCATCACTGATCTGGTTGCCAGCCGCGTTGTCGATGGGATCGGCCACCGGAAGGCCGAACTCGAACAAGCTCTGGAATTGGGTATCGCTGGGGGGCACGGAGCAGCTTTGGCGGGCTCCATCGCTCGACAGGTCTTTGCCACCGATCCCGGCTTCTCGGCCAAGATCGTGGAGGCGGTTGAGCGCGGTGCTGAAGGTTTTCTGAACCGACTGGATCGAGTGGCTGACAGAGTCGATGTGGCTAACGGCGACTTGGCCTACCTCCTTGCCAACTGGGGACCGCTCTTCGGCGACAGCGAAGAAGGGCAGGCTGCCCTAGCTCGAGAGATCGAGGCCTTTCAGGCTGGGCATCCGGAGTACGAAGAATTGAACCGCTTGAGTGCCAACATCGGCGGCAATCTAGAGGCTTTCCGGGAGCTTCAGGGGCTTTTCCCTGACAAGCAGTTCATCAAGGATCGAGAGCGCGATTTGTTGCTCGAGGTTCCCCGCTTTGGAGGCACCGAGAACGGGCAGAGAGTTTTAGCCGAAGCGATCATGCGAAGCGGGCAGGGAGAGCAAAGCTTTCTGGACCGCTATCAAGACGACGACATCCTCAGCAGGGTGAACTCCAGTTTTCTGGAGAACAACGGATTCGATTCGGTCGAGGAATTCCACGCCCAGATAGGGCAGAACGCGCTCACTGGTAGCTTGGTGAGAATGGCAGAGGCAACCCAGGAAGGTGATCATGACACCATCGCTGCGCTGGAGAGCGGGCTTCTGCAGCAGGCACCTTTGCTGGGTGAAGAGCGAGACAATCTCAACCTGGTACTCTCGGCCATGGCCGATGTCCGAGACTTCAGTGCCGAGGCTAGAGGGCCGGTGGGGACGGGCGATTTCGACGACCTCGACGCCGCCTTAAGAATATTGACCAACCGGATCTCCGCTCTCAATAATCCTGCGACCGCAACCAAGTTCCGTGTGGGCGGGGCTGCCCTGAGCCTAGTAGCGGTCGGCTCGGCCTGGTTCCAGGGCGAGCGCGAGTTGAACAGAGATACCCTCATACAAAGTTCTGTCCCCGCCTTGGAAGCTCTCTTTGGCGGGGGAGAACTGGCAGCGAATTTTCTTGGGAGTTCCAGCAATCTTTTCAGTAGGGGAGCCAAGGGGTTTGCGGCCCTAGGGATCGCCCTCGACGGCTACAGCTTGGTCGAAGCTCTCAACCAGGGCAACCCCGCCCAGGCTGGCATCAGCGCTCTGGGCGTGGCAGGCGGTGTGGCCACCCTGGCGGGAGCAACCGGAGTAGGCCTGGTGCTTTCGGCGGGAGCCATCGCCGTTGGTCTGGGGTACGCGCAATATGGCAAGGTTCAAGCCTCGAATCGCTACGAGAGCGCCGAGGCCCGGGCCTTCATAGGAGCCGCTCTGGAGCAAGCAGGGGTCGAGAACGAAAAGTTCGACGAGGTAGTTCGGCATTTGTCCAACGCCGACAGCGATGGCCGACAGATTGGTATCTTGATCCAACAGGCAGCAGAGCGGGCGGGAATGGAGCCTCAGGAGATGCTTGCGATCATCGGCTCTCTGCCCCCCGGTGAAGTTTTGAATATTGTTGAGGCAGGTCACGGAGTGGATCCTACAGGAAATGACCTTCACTCCCTCATCCAAGCCAATCCTGAAATCGATCGCCACGTGGGGACTTCTCACCTTTTAGTGAATCGTTCGCGAACTGTGGAAGGGTTCCTCATCTATCTTGAGCAGCGCGGAGTGATAGATCGTTAAGTCTTCTTTTCGACGTTCATCCCATGTTGGGCAAGGGGGATTCCTGACCAAAGGGAAGTGTCAGGCATGCGATATCTGAGCTTAGTTCTGGTTGTTGTGCTGTCCCTGTCGTCGTTTGCCCAGGAAGGCTGGGCCCCTTTCCCTTCCGACCCGCCTCAGGTCCAACTGGTGGACCGCGCTTCTCACGTAGTCTGGCACGGAGACACTTCGGTGACGTTCTATGCCGTGCTCTACAAGCAGGGGGGTAAGAGCTATCTCGATGTCTATAAGGGATTGCCTTGGGCTCGGATCCATTCATGGGATATCGAATTTGAGGGGCAGTCGGTGGATGTTCCCGACAACAGTGTGCTAGAGATAGGGGAATACGAGGATCAGATCTTCTTCCACTGGGATGAGTTTGTGGGCTATCGAGAGGCCGCTGTCAATCTGAGTTTGACCTACCATCGCAACACCGGCAAGTTTTCCACCAGTTGGTCCGATTGAATGGAGTCGGAACCGTACCGACATCCCCTTCAACTTTCCCAGGCTGAGAGCCAAGAACGCGCTCGAAGTTTCGCTCACCTTCTGCAACAGCGGCGGACGGTGAGGGAATTTTCTTCCCGACCCATTCCCAAGGGGGTGTTGGATTGGTGCTTGAAGGCGGCTGGGTCGGCTCCCAGTGGCGCCAACCATCAACCCTGGCATTTTGCCGTGGTCACTGAGACCGAAACAAAGCAGAGAATTCGACAAGCAGCCGAAGAAGAGGAGAGGGCCTTTTATGAGAGCAGGGCACCTCAAGAGTGGCTTGATGCGCTGGCCCCTCTAGGCACTGATGACCACAAACCTTTTCTGGAGATCGCTCCGGCTTTGATCGCCATCTTTGCTCAGAATACTACGGTGAATGAGCAAGGGC
>JBJHCR010000034.1:25950-32011 GCA_050486105.1 Vulcanimicrobiota bacterium | reverse complement strand
TCGGGGGAACGCCTTCGGCTTGAAGGGGATGGAAACGCAGTGACTAGAGTGATGTTGGAATTGGTGCTTGGCTGATCACACCGCCCCGCTGTGGCCCCCTTCGGGGGAACGCCTTCGGCTTGAAGGGGATGGAAACTACGCCTACGCTTTGCTCTCGGGGGAGACGAGTCTGGGCTGATAACCCCTTCGGGGTTAGCGGCTTCGCCTTGCAGACCGCCCCGCGTAACCCCCTTCGGGGGAACGCCTTCGGCTTGAAGGGGATGGAAACAGCGATCTCCGCTCTTTTTTCTGCCGTGGCCGGCCTGAGGGAAAGATGTTCCTCAAGTCGTCTGCGTGCAGATCTGAGCATTTCTTTATCGGTCAACTTTTTCACGGGAAACTCCATTCGGGCCATAGCAACGCTAGGCTGCTCTCAGGCAGCAGATCTAGACTTAGTGCGGTAGACGTGGGTCAGGGAGATCGGCCGGGGAGCGAACTCAACCCGGCCAGGGGAAGGTTAGGAGACTTTTTTCTGCAGTTCGGACAGGCCTGTCTCGACCGCAGTGAGTCGAGCTATAATCTTGTCCTGGATTTCAGAGTGGGCAGAGAATCCCTCGAAGGCGGGGGCCATAGCGGACGAGAGACTTCTAATTGCCTCAAGCTGCTCTGAAGCGGCCAGTTGCAATTTTTCTGTCTTCAGCTCCACCTCCCTGATGGAGAGGAGAGCTAGGCGGAAGTTTGCTTCGTTCATTTTCGTTGCTCCTTGCTTGGTTTTGCCGGTGTTACTCAGCTACTTCATCCTAACAGATTGTGTCACGACCTGCAATTAGGTCTAGGGATTTTTTGGGTGACGATACTTCCGGGCTTCGGCCAGGCTGCGCCTTCGGGTCTCGGCGACCTGTTCCGGGGTCGGTGCGGGTAGTCCGAGTTCGCGAAATGCTAGCAGCCGCACCAGGGCATGCGGACTACCATCGAATTCAGGATGTTGCTCGATGACCGCGAGTTCCTCTTCAGAGATCCGAAATCTGATGAATTTGGACATGGCTCCATAATGACAGTTCGGTGCGGAAAAATAAAGGCCATCCTGACCGCTTGCGCGGGTAACACTCAGGATGGCCAGCAAGGAGCATTGCTCCAGTGTCAAGATTAGCATGGGAGAGATGCTGGGGCAAGGTCTCGCCGCCGCGGCTGTACCAGCGGATGTGATGCAATTCAAGCCACATACGACTTGGGCACGATGGGGTGCTGCAACAGTAGCGGTCGCGTCTTAAAACGGCTTTTCGTTGGGCTTCGGTGGGGACTCGGTTCTTGGGATTGAAGCGGAGCTTGGCGATGGAGCGGCTGATGAGCTCGTGGGCCACGCCGAAGTCCCTCGAACTTCTTGTGGAGGTTGGTCCCCACGGGGACAGGTTCGCGCTTTGGGAGTCGGTTGGTTCCTGCTGGGACCGATTCTGCAGCGAAAGGAGTGGGAAGGGAGCGTTCTGCTCACCAGGTCCGACTGCTTCAGCCTGATCTTGGCTGGTGATGGGCCCTCCCAAAGCCAACTCGAGCAGCTCTTCTTTGAGGTTAGCCTCCTGGTCCCGAGTTCCCGCGTGGGACCACTCGGGGGAATCGCAGTTAGAACAACCGCAACCGCCTTCGTTTTCGGTGTGCTCTTCGACCAGACCAAGCTCGCGGGCCAAGTCTTGAGCTTGGCGGACCAGAGGCTCTTGGGCCAGTTGCTCGGCAGCGAACTCCCTTTGAGCCTCCACCTTCATCTTCTCTTCGGCTTCGTCATAGGGCTTGCCGGCTAGGGCTTCAATCACCAATTGCTCTACCATCTCGGCAAAGGATAAGGGTCGGCCCTGGACCTGAGATCGCTGTTGCATGAGCCGCTCGATCTGCACCACCAACTCTGGCGAAAAGCGGCACCGGTACTCCGGACCGTGAGGACCCTTCCCTGCAGGGAGTTGGCCGGGGATGCCGCCCTTGGGGGTGAGGGCCACCAGCTTCTGGATTTTCCCCGTTGGCAACTCCTGGCACAGTTTCAACCAGAGTTCTTCGGTTTCAGGAGTGGCCACACTCACGACCTCGCGCAGTTTACTCCAGGGAACTCTACCCTTCTCGGCCTCTCTCGTCAAAAGGGGGAGCCGCTGCAACTCCCGGGCTACCCTGCGTGCAGTAAGGGCCTCTTTGCGAGAGTGACCCAGGGCAGACATGGCTAAGTGAATGACCGAACTCATGCCGAAGTTCTTGTGGACTTCCAGTTCTTCTAGCGCCAGCAAACATCGACCCAGAAGAATCTTGATTGGAGCTAGGGAACTCGAGGCGTTTTTGGCCAACTCGTAGGCCACCTCATCACCGTGAGAAACCAGCGCGTCGACGCTCCAATGGAAGGGGAAAACACCGAGTTTAGACATGCCTTATTTTATCATTTTGACATCTGTCCGGCAACGTAAACAAGACCTTTTCCATTGATATTTTCGGCACTCTCTCCGCTAGTCTTTGAGAGGTATTTTGTAGGGGTTAATCTTTCACGACTTGTCCCACTGCCAAGATTCTCCATCTTAATTTCTCTCCAAAGACCCTCTGGCCAGCTCTCTCCAAACCTCAAAGGTGACTGAGTTTCTCTCGGCCTGATTTCGTCGTCGTGCGGTGGTTACAGGGGATAAGTCTCTCCGGAACTGCCTAAATTCCAGCCAAAAGACTCTGACTTATCCCCGGTGTCCACCGCTCCCCGAGGAATGAGTTCTCAATCAAAAGACTTCCGCTCGAGGCTCCCACTTGTCACCACCTCTCCTTTACATTTTTCTCTCGGTTCTTTGAAACTCCCGAACACGGCTACTGCCAGCTGGCAAATGGAAAGAGATCCCCCCTATCAACTCCACCTTTTATGAAACTTAGTGGGCAATCTCAGATCGGAAAGCTCCTCCAACTCAAAAGTCGCATCACGCCGAAATTGGAAGTTTCGAGGTTAGCCATCAGGAACAAGTGTTTCCAAGAGTAAAGAACGGTCCAGGGATAGGTTGCGCATTTCGCAGGACGTTTCTGAGAGTAGACAGCAAGCATAACACGATGCTCCACTTTGGCGAGTGGCGCTGATCGTTTGTTCTCCACAGAGTGGATCGTTGGAGCAGCAGTCAAGACTCATAAGGGACGCTCGAAGTAAGCGCTCGAATTTTGGTACCAGGGCGATAAGACCCCCAAGAGTTCCGTCTCCCCCTGGCTGAACGGCATAGATCAGGAGGCCTCCCTGATCCTTGTTCAAATACAAACGCTCCCGGACGGAGGCTGCCGAATAGCCGGAATGGATTGCCAGGGCTCGAATCAGCCGGTGGCTTAAGGTATGCCACCATACCATCGAGGGATGCTTGGTCACGTCCCCGTGCTCTTCAAACCTGGTTTGCCAGGCACTCCAGACAGGTCCGGTGGTCCTTGCGGTAGTCAAAAGTTCAAGAAAAAGTCCTTCACCATACTGCTCAATCCCAGGAAACCAAGGTTCTCCACGTACCCGATACTCGGTTTGAACCAGCTCACCCCCCAAACGTCGGTAACCAATTTGAGCAGCCGTCATCCTAAGCCTGGTGACGGGGGTGATCCTGAGGGTGAGGTGTTTGGCCATAGCTACCTCTCTGGCCCCTGTGACATCAAGCTCGAAGTGTCTAGAGCGCTGGTTTCCATCGCGGCTTGCTTGGAGAAGCACTCTCAACTCGTTGGCCCGAGTTTGATTCTCATCGGTGGCTTGGCTCTCAATTAGGATCTGCTTGGCGGCCTCATTTCGGCTAACAAGATCAGCCTTAAGAACTGTCTGTCTCAACTCCGCCGGAATTCTCGAGCCCAAGGTGAGATCGTCCCATTGCTCCTCGGACAAGCTTTGAGTGGCCCGCAATTCGCGCTCCAGCAAGGTGAAAATGGTGTCGTGCCGCAGGGCGTCGTGCAACGGAGAATCGAGATAGGGCAAGGTCAGAGCCGTCCTGACCTCAGGCAAGTAGAGGTCCGAGGCCGCCCGCTGGCTGATTCGAGCCTTGAGGTCACAACTCCCAAAAGAGGACCCACTGTCTTCTGGAAACCTCCCTCTACAACTGTGATCCCGATGGTAAAGGTCGCTCAGTCGGGCTTGGGTCTGACATTTGGGGCACTCTAAAACCACTTCTTTGAGAGGACCGCCGGCCCCCTTCCATCGTATAGTGTCCGGTTTGCAATCCTCCTTCTGGGCCTGTTGATGGATGAGATAGCTCCAGGAAACGTCATCGAGATGACCGTTTCTGCAGGCGCTTACGAAACTTACACTCTGTTCTCGCGCTCTTTGCCAAGCTTGGTAAGTGGTTGGGAAAGGCTCACATTCCGGACAGGCCTTCAGGCTCTTCTGCTCAAAACGACGCAAATAAAGTAAACCGTGCCACGGGCACAAAGACCAACGGGGGAAAGGTCGCGTTTCATAGATAGCCTTGGCATCGCTTTCATCGTGGTCGGCATTGGTGGGCAGACGAAAAATGCGACCCCGCTCAGGCAACAATTGTGACAAGGCCGGTTCCAAAATCTCGAATTCCTGGACCTGTCGACTGCCAAACACTCCAGAATCAGCAAAGCGCTTGATCAGCCGAGGTCCATTCAAGGTGTCTAGAATGGCGCCGGGACCGTAGCTTGTGAGAAATTGGGTGGGTCGAATCTGTTGGCTTTGCTCGCGGCTCATATCTGAAATCCGGTGGTCGCTTCAACTTCTCTAAGACTCTGAGGAGCATTCGAAAAGACGACTGGAAGTTGGGCTACAGAATGCTGAGGGGTTCCTAGAACCACTGGGAACTCGGGCTTCTTGTTCAGGGTGTACTCCTCAAGTTGCAAGCTGCTGTCCCTCTCCGCAATTTCTTTCCAAGCCTGAATGGCAGCTTGCACTTCTTGAATCAAGCTCTGTTCTTCGGGTCGCCGTAGCTCGGGCTGGGCCTGAGCGCGCTCCTCGAAGATCCCAACCAGGGCCTGAACCTCAGAAGATTTCCAGGCGGTCGCCATCATTCTCGCTCCGGTTGAGCGGTCTCGCCAGGCTGGGTTGAGGTTTCTTAATTGCCGGAGAAGAGCCACACAAAGTGGACCCAGCGCTCTCTCTCGAGCTCTTGGAGCATACGGGAAGACGGTAACCGGTTCGACCCCCCTGTAAAGTTGATGATGGGAGCCGGTGAAAAACTCGAAGTGATCCAGAGCTCGAGGATTGCTGGCCGGAAGGTTGACCACCACCAAACCCGGCGACTCTCGACCTACTCGACCGGTCGCTTGAATGTACGAAGAAGTTGTCTTCGGTTGGCCGTGGACCAGCATAAGGCTCAGACGGCTGACATCTACCCCGGTTCCAAACATGGAGGTTGACAGCACCCCATCAACGGCGTGGGGATAGGGCTGTGATAAGCGATTGAGCAGCCCTGGAAGTTTGTTGGAGCTGACCCTACTGGAAAGTTCCAAAGGGGCCCCGAGATGGCGCTTCTTGTCCCCACCAAGGTATTCCACCCGCATTGGGATACTTTGTCGCCAAAGCCCTCCAGAGGAGGCAAGATTTCGAATTGCCGTGTAATAACCTACCGGGGTCCAATAAGGATCAAGTTGTTCCAACGGGATCCCCAGCTGCCGGAGTTCTTCTGCGGCCTGCAGAAGCACCGCCCAGATCCGAACCTGGGGCGTCAGACTGCCACGACCCGGTGCAGAATAGCCCAGATAAAGCCTGCCCGGACCGTCTTTCTGGACGGTCTGCCCCGGTCTTAAGAGGGCGAAAAAGGAGTCGTGAGCATCGAGGCTTGGTGGAGGAAACTGTCTAAGCCGACGGGCGAATAGGGCTTGAACCTGATCTGAGGCCTCCCGCACGGTAGCGGTCGAAGCCACATATTTCACCCGATGAGTTTCGTCACAAAGGCTGCCGACGGCTGTTTCATACAAACCAACCATGGACCCTAAGGGCCCATCAATAAGATGGAGTTCATCCTGAATGATGAGATCAGGCGAAGGGAAGGGAGACACTTCAACTTTAAGCTTCTGAGGTGTCGGGTGCTCGGCGGAGCCCCTGTTTCTTCCTTTCTGCCGGAGACAGCCTCCACGGTAGAAGCCTTCAAGGGCGTGATAG
>JBJHCR010000034.1:24669-25940 GCA_050486105.1 Vulcanimicrobiota bacterium | reverse complement strand
CCCGGGGTTCAAAGGCAATCCGAGCGAACTTGTCCACCGTAGAGACCAAAAGAGATGGCGGCCAAGAATAAATCTGATCATCGACCATAACGGCTGGGATTGGGCATTGACGGGCTGTGGTCGGCGAACCCTCCAAGGCGACCGCACCCAGGACAGGTTGGTAAGGACCGACCTCACCTTGAGGGGTCATGGGCAGACGCTCTCTCCACGGATTTCGACTCGTTGGGCAATCAGGGTTGGGACAGAAGAGCTCTATCTTTTGATCAGCCATACTCTTACGGGCTCGCGGTACTCGCTCGACAAAGTAGCCCGGACGGCTTGCACGGGCGCAAAGCTCACGACACTCTTCACCAAAGTGCCTACGGGAATAGGACCACCAAGTGTCTAGATCCAAAGCCCCTTCAGTTGGCCTCACGGTGATCTCAAGACTATGAAGACTAGACGTTAAAACTCGCAGTTTATAGTCTAGAACTTGCACAAAGTTGGTGGACAGCTCTTCAAGTTCCGGCTGATCCGTCGCTCCACTGAGTCGAAGAAAAAGAGTGATCGAGCCATCTGCTTCTTGCTCGGTATCTTTATCAATTGCCAGGTAGACTCCACAAACCGGGCATTCTGTGATCTGGGCAGGCTCGCTCTGACCTTGATATTCTCCTCGGAGTAATTCAAACGCGCCGCGCAACTTCAGGAACGGTATCCCTTCGAGTTGGTTGGGGGTAACTGCCCCGCCAAGCCAAAGTCCGGCGGAAAACCGATGTTCACCCCAAAGCCAGTCTCGAGAATCTTCACACCCCCGAGGGCGCCAACCGATGGCAGGCGGGGAACCCACGGGAGTAACTCTGAGCATTTCGCAGGCGGTGATCAGTTTCAAAGCCCGGCGAAACTGCTGTATGCTCAGCAACCTCAGCGTGTATCGGCTGATCACCCCCACACCGTCATAACCCGGATGACGAAGACGCCGAAGTCCCAAGATAAAGGCCGTCAAACCCAAATAGGCCTCGGTTTTCCCACCACCGGTGGGGAACCACAGGAGATCGCAAATATCCCGTTCTTCGGAAGTAGGGTCCGCCAAACCAGGCAGGCACAGCAAAACAAAGGCTAGCTGAAAAGGTCTCCAAACCAGGTTAATGTCGCGTCCCCAACTAGCCTGCTCGTGCACGGCCCTATTGGCAAAACAGAAAGCCAAATACACGTCCTGATCTTGGGAAAGGAGGTCGATTCCGGCTTGAATTCGCCCCGCTGCTTCGAGTCCGATTTGCAAGTGTTCTCGAGCC
>JBJHCR010000034.1:0-24659 GCA_050486105.1 Vulcanimicrobiota bacterium | reverse complement strand
TTGGAAGTGGGAAGGGAGCTGAACAAGGTCGTTCTCTTGGGCCTCTAGCCAATTGCGATAACCTGTAACCAGAGGAGCTAGGGCTTGCCCGATCGCCTCCTGCGGAAGCTCAGACAGGGCAAGGACTTCCCGCAAAGGTGTTGCCCCCCATTGGTCACGCCAGTCAGCGTCGGGCATGGCCACGGGGATGGTGGGAAGCAACTCGGTGCGCAGGTCGCTCTGAGCAAAGCGTTCCAGTCCAGGTGCGAGATCGACCCATCGGAAAGGGCTCTCTAATTCTTGTTCTGGATCGATCTCCTTCCAGACCGCCGAACACATATGGCCCCTGGCCTTCACGGGTCTCTTAAAGTAGAGAAGCTGCAGTCGCCGCTCCTCGATGTCCTCTGAAAGAGTGGTCCAGTCTGACAGACCCAAAAGCTCTGCTCCAGACCCAAGCAAAACTCGAATCTGTGGCTGGTAGAGAAAGCGAGAGGCTCGCTCACGGGACTGGCCGTTCCAGGATCCAGAGTTTAGGAGATACAGTGAAACACGAAAACGTACTTGACTATCGCGACGAACCCGCAAAACTAACCTGGTGCCGGACTCGGAATCCTCGAAGTCCCTTGGAACATCCTCTAAACCCAGTGGCCCAGTAGTCCAAGCCCATGACTTTCGTTTCCAAACTTTATCTTGTCCTTTACCTTCGGAGCGATAACGCCCACCCGAAACGCAAATCTCTACTTCCGCTCCGTCTTGCGCTTCAATAAAAAACGTGAGTCCTAAGGAGCAAGGAAGCCTTCTGGGATCGACGCTTGGAGCGAACTCTGCCGCTAACAGAAGCGGGTCGGGAGCTTCGTCCTCGTCAAAGGCGGTGTCGGCCGGTTGCTCTAATTCACTCCCTTCTAACGGCTCTAAGAGATCTTCGGGCTGCTCGTCCCGGGGAACCTCAGCACTGTCGAGCACTCCGGTGGTGTACTCTTCCCTAGGGTCGGTGCCCCCGGTGAGAACTTCCTCAGGGCCACCCTTAGGTCCAAGAAGTTCTTCCCTGAGTCGTTGAATGAGATAAAGCCGAGGGATAGTCCTAGTCCTAGACATCACATCCGTTTCGTGTTTTCGCCTAGGAGACCCTGTTGCAATGTCCAAGCCTTGGTGATGCAGACTGATCTGATTTATCGAAGCTTTCCCAAGATGACCGAAGAGGATTACCGCGCTGTCGTAGAGCGCTGGCTCAAGCTGGAAGACAACGAGCAAAGGCAAGCGTTCTATCGAGAAGAGTTGTTCCCCCGAAGCTGCTATCGCATTCGGCGACAAGCCCCGGAAGATCCGGTGAGTTTGCTCTTGGTACCCGTCGGCACCCAGGCTTTTGCTCCGATTCTGGCCTGCCTTGGTACTCCGGCAGAGAAAACGGTTCTGTTTTATACCCAAGAATCTAAGAAGTTCGCTCTGGAAGTCATCGAGACTTTTGGTGACAGCCGGTCCTTTCATAAGGTCCTCATTGATGAAAACGATACTCACGAAATCGTTCGGAAGGTTCAGTCGGTGGTCGATGTTCTGGGTCAGCCCAAAGAGGTCACCTGTGATGTCACCGGAGGAACCAAACCTATGACCGCAACCCTGGCCGGGGTGGCCGCCATCAATGGCTGGAGACAGGTTTACGTGCGTTCGACGTTCGTACAGCAAAAGGGCTCTCACAGCGAAGAAATCGTAGAGTTGGCCAGCTTCTTTGAGGCCTTAGGGGGATGGCACCGAGTGGTCGCCGAGGAGTTTGCCAAAGCTGGTCACTTCGAGCAGGCCCGGATTTTTCTCCAAAGAGCCACTGAGGAAGCCCTGGCTAGTGCCCAAGACCAAGTAAGGCTCAAGCGTTTCGAATTAGCTCAAGCTTATCGTGGTGCAAAGGTGGACCGAGTTCTGAGAAAAGTCCGGGGAGTAGCCCGGGCCTCGAGAACACCCCTGCCGGAAAAAACATTGCAGGCCATGAAAATCGAAGCTCGAGAGGGCCTGTATTACTGGATAGCACGATGCCTTCTTGAAGAAGGTCAGGAGCTGGCCGCTAGTGCCGTCTTGGGCCTGTATTTGCAAGTCTCGTGTGAACCCAATGAGGTAAGAAAAGGACTCCGAGAACTGGCCAAACAACATCGCAAAGACTGGCACCTCGACGCTTGGAAACCTATTGATACCCTCTTAGGCCGGGGTTACACCGAGGTATTGAACATTGTGGGTGGGGAACCGAATGCGCACTAAGAGTTCCAAGCTCAAGACCACTTTCTCTAAAGGCTATGAAATCGGCCACGACTACTCTGGCCTTCTCAGAGCTCTCGAAGAAAGTTTCGAGAGACAAGGAAGACATCGAGTCAAGCTCGCAGACGTGAAGGACCTCACTCAAGATGGCTCAACCTTTCGACTCTACTGCGCTCCGGGCTCCTTAGAAAAACTGTCTCCCCCGGTCCAAGAAGGTTGGACCATCGAGGCCAGTCCTAACAGTCCTCGAGCGGTCGTCACCCAAGTGGATCTCGATGACGACCTGCTGACAGTGCGCTGCTCAGCGGCTCATCCCGGACAGCGCTTTGCCCAAACGATCAGCTTGAGTGCTCCGGATTTCCTGTTAAGGTTGAGAAACTGGATCGCCGAAAAGCAAGGCCGTCCCTTCCCCAAGCTCCTAACCACTCTAAACCAAACATCCCTGTCCAGCCTTTCTGAGACCAGCCTGCTTCTAGAGGAAAAGGTCATCGAGGCCCTTCGCCCGGCACAACTCAAAGCGCTGTCCTCGGTGGGGTCGGGAATTCTCCAGCTCTGGGGTCCTCCGGGGACGGGCAAGACATACACAGTAGCCAGGGCAGTCCGAAGCTTGGTCGCATTAGGGTATCGAGTAGCGCTCTTGGCACCCACCAATGTCGCGGTAGATACCGCGGTCTTGGCCATCCGACAAGCCTATCTTGAAGGAAAGGAACCCCTTGTAGGAGGTAACTTAATTCGAGCTGGCGACCCTCAACTCGAGGAATTGGAAGACTACCCCGAGCTGCTAGCTTGGCAACAAAGTTTGAGGTCCCAGCAGCTCGAGATTCAGACCCTTCGAATGATGCTACGCGACTTAGAACGTAGCTTGGCCAGCAGCAAGGGACAGGAGAAGTTGTCCCTGCTTAGGGACAAGGAGGAACTCAAACAAGATCTCGCTCTGGCCCGAGAAGACCGTCGAGAAGAACTCTGGGATTTGGCAAGGAACGCCCAGATTTTGGCGACCACCGTCTACAGCGGCCTCCATAGAGACGAGATGACCGCCTTTTTCTCCTGTGAGAAGGTAGCCGTGGTGATCGACGAAGCCGGGATGGTCCCAAGATACGCCACCTTGCCCATACTTGAACTGCTCGGCGGGGGAGAGGCTCCCCAAGGAACTTTAACCCAACCCCCTTCAGAAGTAACCCTACTTTTCGCCGGTGACCCCAGGCAGTTGGCCCCCATTCACAGCCAGCGCAACGAACGGGATGTGAATATGAGGTACTGGCTTGGGGAAAGCTTGATGGAAGAGCTGCTCGACGACCGCAGTGCCCCCAACATCCGCCAACTCGATGAGCAGTCACGGATGGACCCAACCATCTGCCGCAGAATTTCCAAAACCTACTATGATGGGAGCCTGAAAACTCTAGCCGACCCACAGAGGCCCAAACCCCCTTTAACGAAAGGCTGGCCTACCGATGGAGTGGTCCTGGTGGACGCTCGTAAAGCAGCCCTGCCGGAGGACGCACCTCCCGAGAGCAAGCTTGGGTTCAGCAAAAAGATGAACCAGCGCACTCTCCAAGTAGGATTGAGACTGATCCGAGAAGCCCTCCAGGGCAAAGCACGTTCCGTTCTCTGGCTGACCCCGTTTCGAGACCAGGCCCGCTTAGCCCGGAAGTTGGCAGATACAAACTTTTCCGATTTCCAAGATTTTAAGGTTCGGGTAGGTACCGTTCACACCAGCCAAGGAGGAGAGGCCGACTTGGTGATCTTCGATCCCGTTCTCATTCGACATCGCTGGCTTCGAGGAGCCATCGGTGGTGATCTTGACATCGAGCGCCTGATCAACGTGGCCGTTTCTCGCGGCCGAGGTCAGGTGATCGTTTTCGGCACCCGCCAAGATCTGGCCAAGAACGACCTCTTCCGCCGTCTTCTTAACGACGCCGCCGACTGGGATGGGGGAGGGGGTTAGAGGAGGTCTGCTTCAAAGTTCCAATGCCAACGGGGAATCACCACTTGTGGTTCATCTCTCAGCTTGATAGAGCCAGCCCCTTTCCTGCGCTTTACGCTGAAGCTTTTTTGCTTTCTTGTTTATCTGATTGCTCGAAAGGTCGGAAAAATCGATTACGGCGTGCTCAGGAAAGGGCTCCGGGTCCGGGCGAGCATCGAGGTCAAGTGCCTTGCAATCGGCTACGGACACTGCCTTAACCCCAATTGACCGGCAGCCCGGTTGACCGAGGAAATGCTCGAAGGACTCTTCCGGAGAAATCAGATCTCCGTCGTAAACGGAAAGCAAGTTTTCGTCTTTCGGGGTGGGTCTGAATGCCTGTGACGTCACTCGACCGTTTTGAACGAATCCAGGGTTGATCTGACGGAGTAAAAGCGTACTGTTCTTCAAGAATTGGGTACCAAGAATCGGAGGACTACTGAGAAAAAACTGCGCCAACCATCGGCTGCACTCAGATCCACGTTACCGTGTTCTTCATCGTCGGACTGCATATCAAGAGCGTGCCAAGTACCGGCTCGCTTTGCAAGATCGGCCTCTAACGAGAGCTCGATCTGAGGGCCCGACCACTCGACTTGAAGCCCGCCTTCAGGGGTTGGATAGATGAAGGGATAGGGTAGATCCGCCGGGTAGTATGCCTCAAAGTCTCTTGCGAACCAATCAAGCTGTTGTTCATGGGGCGCCCGCCCTTTCCCGTCCAGCCATCCATCTTTGAGCGTTTTCAATTCCTCGATTCGAAACAGAACATCGTTCGGGTCAAGAATACTGATCTGTTCGATTTCATCAATCGCCTTTATGCGCCCGCTCTGATCGTAAACAGTAATCGCTGTCACCTGAACTTTGGAGTCCTCCTCGTAGCTATTGAAAGCCTCCAGTATTGTCTGAGCATGACGAGTGTCTAAAGACCCTTTAACCTTCGGTCCGGACAGAATCTGCAACTGAAACTCCCGTCGTTTTTTGTCGACGGCAAAAACCCAGCCCCACAGTTTTTCTTCTTCTGTGATCTCCTGAACTTTACCAGAGGCCAGGACAAGCCGCTTTCTAGAAGCTTGATTTAGGCGGACGGTTTCAGCCGAGGTATCTGATTCGAATTCAATGTATTCAGAGTCTTTTAGGCTTCTCCCAAACCTGTCAAAGTAGGTGAGCAGTTCGGCGGGTAAATGCTCCGTTAACGGTCTGTCGCTGGATGCTGCAGAGATCGTTGCGAGGATACTGTCGCGAGCCTCCTTGAAACAAACCTCAACCTCAGAAAAAAGCTCATCGGAAGGCCCAACGGCTAAGTCAAATGTTGCTACGGCGCTGCCCGAATGTATGCTACTCAGGCGTAAGGTAACTCCATCGGTGAATCTCTTTGGAAGGCGTTTCCGGGACGGGTGGGCTTTCCGGTATTGCCACTTCGCCGCCTCGACCAAGAGTTGCTCCAGGTATACGAAGTCGCGTAGGAGGTCCACAGGGATGCTATGGTCTTCAAACCTGGATCCTACCAGTCGTGGGGTGAGAAATGGGGCATTCTCCTTCATCTGCGGTCCTTATGTCTCACTGAACAGCTCATGGGCCTGGTGTTCGCAAGATCCACCTGTCCTGCCTTTAAACACAGGAAACAGGAAACACCTTTACGGCTATACTGGAGCTCCGAGCGAGCTATAGTGGAGGAGGCAGGAAATGGTCCACGGCCCGGCGTGGGGCGGCTCACTTTCTGAGCGGTGGAAACACGGTGGTCAACGGGAGAACTTTCTCCACCACTCGAAGGAATTGTGCGTATGAGAATTGTTGTCTCGACCACCGGAACGAGCATATTGACTCATGGCTGTAACCAGCAGACCAGGGCTCTGCTAACTGAAACAGCCAACTTGAGTGAGGACGAACTCAAAGAGTTGGGTAAGCTTGAAGAGGTCGAGGCTCGAGTTCTCGAGCAAAGTAAGAAGCTCTTGGATGCTGGTATAGATGAAGCCCGCAAAATGAGTGCAGAGCTGAATGGCCTTGGTGCTCTGGGGGTGTTGGACTGCGGCCCATCGGGCTCGAAAACCACGCATTATCTCATCCACACCGACACCTACCAGGGTAAACGGGTTGCCCAAGTCTTGAGCGAGTGGTTAAGAGCCAAAGTTAAGAGCCACGCTCAATGCCCGGAATTCAACGGACTTTCAACCCGAAGCCTCCAAGACTTTCAGGCAACCATGGCCGATTTGGCCGAATGGGCCAGCGAAGTGCTGCAGCCGAGCCGCGCAAAGGGGGTGAAAGTGACTTTCAATCTGACCGGCGGCTTCAAGAGCGTCAATGGATTTCTCCAAAGTTTAGCCACCTTCTACGCCGATGAAACGGTCTACCTTTTCGAATCTTCTCCGGAGTTGCTTCGCATTCCCAGACTCCCACTAGCCTTGGCTTCAAACGAAAGTTTCGCCGCACATCTCTCGGTGTATCGCCAACTCTCTCTTTTTGGTGAGCTTCCTATAGGTTCTTGCCAGGGCATTCCCGAAAGCATGCTCTTGATGCTCGACGACAAGGCAAGCTTGTCAGCCTGGGGAGAAATGCTCTGGAAGGAAGCCAAGCCAGGGTTTTATGAGGAGCGTCTGTTAGCGCCCCTCTCCGCCAAGATCCAGCTCAGCCAATCGTTCGAGAAAAGCGTGCAGGACCTTCCACCAGACCGCCGTCGACTCATCAACGAAAGACTTGACGACCTCGCCAACTATTTGGAGTCTAACCGGAAGGCCATGCCCAGCTCTCTCAACTTGCAGAAGTTAGTCGGCAAACCTGTGGCTGGTTCAACCCACGAATTCTATGCGTGGTCAGATCAAGATGCCCGCCGAGGGTTCGGCCACTTTCGCGGCGAGACTTTCGTAGTGGATCAGTTGGGGAAGCATTTGTGAGACTGGGGGCGCAGTCGTATCTGACTAATCAAGCTCTGCGCGGCACAATAGATCACCCCCTCATACTCCCAACCCTTCCTCCCCGAGTCTCGACTCTTTGGAGTATCGAGACCTGTGGGATCGCAGCTTTCTCTATTGGGAACTCCTCCCACCCGCTCTTAGATTGTACGAGTTCTTGACCCACATGGACTTGCCATTTACTCCGCTTCGTGGCGATTTCCCAAGCATCAATAAAATGCTCAGAGGTAATCCTTGCCACACAAACCAAATTTTGCTTTTTGTCAGTTAGGCCGGTCATTCCATATCCAATTGAGACGGCGTGCCAAAAGTCTGCTCTCTCGACCGCCGTGGAGAGACCTAAGAATCGATCGTGAACATCCGCAGAGGCGTCAATCAGAGATATTTCTGCAGAAGATAAATGCTGGAGTTTAGCCTTCAGCCATTCTGAAACCCGTTGGCAAAAATCTGACTCTTTCAAATTGTGCTTCTCGAGCTCCGTCGAGTGACGTAGTTTCACGATCGCCTTGAAGACCTGAATGGTACTCGCACCATTTAGCAGAAGTTCAAGACCCTTAGCATGCAATCTTCCGTTCTTGTCCAGAGAGAATAGGTGAGGGTCGATCACCCACAATGCTCTATTTGCCATTAGGCCGGGTTTAAGCGCCTCCCTAACGCTTGAACCTTGTTTCACCACACAAGAGGCAAAGGACTTACCCAAACAGCTCTCTTCCCATCGATCTATGTCATCGAGGACTTCACCTTTAATGGGGCAGTTTGAGTCCAGCACTCTCAGGTCCCGGTTCTTGATGATCCTTTCCCCATCTGGAACCGATGCCTGGCCGGAGTTGCTGAACTTTACTAAGCAGCGTTCCTTTAGGGCTCGCCGAAGGGCTCTCAATCTTGAATTGGGAAAATCACTGCAGGACAAGCTGCTTAGCAACTCTTGAGAGAGACAGAGAACTGGAAACACGTCAGACATCTATGGAATTTCCCCATCGAGAAGCTGATCCAATTCTGGAAAGAAACCCTTTGGCCACGAGTCCAGGAATCGGCCATGGGAATCGAACCGAATGGACTCAACTCTGACGATATTATCCTCATCTCTCCACATTTTCAACAAAGAAATGTCCCGGGGTTGAAGCTTCTTCTTCTCCACCAAGAGTCCCAGGGCTCTAATCAGGTGCTCGCTGTGGGTCTCGATGAGAAAGTGCACCGCCTTATTTGTCGCGCCCCCCTCTCCATCGTCGAGCAATTCTGGCTCCACTGCAGCTGCAAGCATTTCAGAAAACCGAGCCTGCAGTCGAGGATGAAGGTGAAGTTCCGGCTGTTCGATCATCACCAAAGGAGTCGTGTCGAACCGTCCGCGTTCCATAAATACAGCAATCTGCACCGCAATAGGCAGAAGTTGAGAGATTCCCGTTCCGACGTCCGGAAGGCTGACTTTGTTACCAAGACAGAAACCATCCCTCGTGTCTTCGAGAAGAATTTCTCGAACTTGGGCCTGGGTGTTGGGGTCAGACAAGCTTACGTTGTATCCAAGTTTCGACTTCTCGAGCAGCTTATTAGTGCGATCAAGCGCATTCGGATAGCTCTCGAGAAGGTCGGCAATTCTCTCGCCTCCGGGCCCCACCGCCCAGGGCTGGTCGGCCAGATTTATCTCGTAGAGACGTTTGCCACGTTCACGAATCCCCCCAATATGAGAAATGGTTCGTAGACACCTCCGCAGTGGGCCAAGACTCCTTAAGGCCCTATCTGCAGACTCTACGAGAGTGCCTCGAAGGGTTTCCTCAACGTCGGCTTCTTGAAAGTCTCGGATTGTTGAATAGGCCGTCTCGCGTTCTTTTTTTGGACAATTCTCATCAAGCTCGAAGCTCACCTTGGACACATCATTCAGGGCTTCATCAAGGACCCAGGTGAAGAGAACCCCAGCATTCACCGCGTTTGAGACTTTCTGGTCTTGAATCCTTTCTATGCTCGCAAGCCTGCTGATGTCAAGAACAAACTTCACCTGGCTCGACTGCTGTTCGGAATAGACGAAAAAAGTCAAGTCATTGATCTCCAGATGCGTCAGGTGTCCGAAATCTGCTGGTCCGTACTTGCACCAAGCCTGAGGCCAGAGAGGAGGTGGGCACACGACCTCCACCTCGTGCTCTTCGATGCTTTCCTGGTCAGGAGCTGTCCAGGAGAAGAAAAATGAGTCTCCCTTGAATCGAATTTCGAGCCCGATACGCTCAGCCACATAGTCACCGAAACGATGCTGGAGAGAGGAAAATCTGCCGAGGTCAATACTTGGGCCTACCGGTGAAAAAGTGCTCAGCCCTGTGAGTTTGATCCAGGACTGTTGGAGAGCCAGTAGCGCCTGGAACACCGAAGATTTGCCGATGGAATTCTCACCGAGCAGAACGGTAATGGGGGCAAAGGGAAGGTCGAGGCCTTCAACCCCCACGGCTTTGAACCCAAAGAGTTGAACGCGCTCGATCACCTCCTGAAGCCTGGCCTGCCTCCACCGCGCTTCTTCTTGTCGTTGGAGCCTTTGGGCTGAGGGGGCGGGGCGTTGGGGTCGACCCACTTCAGGGCAACGGGATTCGCGTTTGCCATGACGATAAAATCGTGCTCGCTGCCCTCGTCCAAACTTGGAGGGGGAGCGCTGGAGGGATGGAGGATGGCTTTCTTGTCTGTGCCGAGGATCTCGAACATGACTCCGCCCTTTTTGGTAGTTTCCGCAATCGTCTTGGCTCTCACCATAGCTTGCACCTCGAGCGAGGTCGGGCCACCCTTTGCAAGTTTGTGCGGGCCGCCATTGGTCACCACTCTGGCTGTTCCCAGAGCGTGTTCGACGGCAGAAGGCAAGGCTAACCCTTCACGCTTGGCTTCCACAAACTCATTGATTCTGGCGCCTGGATCCAGCTTTTGATAAAAGGCTTCTTTGGGGTGAACCGGTTGTGCCAGAGCGAGGAGTTCTTTGATATGGGGGGAGTCTTTCCAGCCCGGAATCTGAGTGTCCATCCAGTTTTCGAACTCAGACATTGTCTTTTGAACGTCCACGGACTGCTCATTCATGTCCCTAACAGCGCTCTTGATAACTTTTATAAGGGATCGACCGAACCCTAGAGGCCTGGCCATACCGAGAGTGTGACGAGCCTCAGAGTCTTCGCCAAATTGAATCGCCCAAAGTAACGCTCCTAATTCGACTGGCCTTAGGTTATGTATGTCCACATGGGCCACAAAGGTCGCATTAGCCGGTAGAGGGCGAAATTTCGACGCAACTTTTTCCAGATCCAAAGCTCGACCGCCGGACCCCGAGGGAGGATCCGGGATCCAGGTCTTGGTTAGGGCCCGATATCGTTTCCAACCCCGCGGCCTCGAAGAGACGTCCATCCAAGTCTGATAGCGGGGCTTTCCGCTGTGATCCTGGAGCGGCTGACCCCCAAAAGAGCCTGGCTGTTGCTCCACATAATTCGGAGTGTAGCTAGCTTTGGGAGCACCCAAGACTGCTTTGACCATAGGCTCCGGGTGAACATTCTTTGTGCAAACGGCGTGGGAGATCCCAACTCGTCCCTTCAGAGTCAGAGCCTTCTCTTGATTCTCAACCCCTCGATTCTTCTCTCGCACAGTTCCAAAGAGGCCCTCAGCGAAATCGAGGGGAGCTTTGTCGTCGATGTGACGGGCGTTTACATGACCGACCGCCTCATGAATGCTGTGATCGCAAGAGAGTCGAAACATCATGGCGAGCCCAAATGAGCGAATATTTTGCCCTTTGGGTCCGGTGAGGAAGAAGACGGGCACTCTTTTTCCAACTTCCATCTTCTTTTGCCAAAATCCCCACTCCTCGTTGGGCTTTTGCGATTTTCCTAAGGAATTTTGCTGCCCTCGGTCGCTATGGGCGAACTCGAAATCCTTAAAGACCTCTTCCTTGACTTCAAGCCTGGCCTTGTCCACGCGTTCGAAGAAAACAAAGTCGTGGTGCTTGGCATTGCCTGCGCCCCGTCGTTGACCGGCCTGATCCGGCACCCACCGCGATGGCTGCCCGGTCATTACCAGAGTTCCCATTTTTTTTCCTTGAGACCCGCGTTTCGCCACCCCGTACTCCGAAAGCATGCGTCGGCCATTGACCGTTGGCGGGCGTTTACTCATGAAATCAACCTTCGTTTCCAGGCTTGCTGGTTCCCAGGCATTATACTTGCGAACGGAACTCTGTTTTTCACCCGGCCTGAAATTTCTGATCCCCTTCTCGCTGGCCAGGGCTTCAAGTTCCCGATACTCGAACTTGGCAAAGTCGCAGACCTCGATCTCGTAACGGTATTCGCCTTCAACCCCACTCCGAGTCAGCCAACCGGCGTTGACAAGTGGCATAGGTTCGCCCTTGCCGGTCTTGGGGTCTTTTACGATATCGGCCATGTACTGCCCATAAAGGTTTCGGTCATGAAGATCCCTCACCGCATATCTATGATTATTCACCCGATTGAATCGGCTGAAGGTGATGATTTCCACGATGTTTCGGAGAGCGCCCCGTATGGATGTCCCAGGAATAGCGTACTGGCCGTCTTCGAGTTGGAAGAATTCCTCTCCCTTACCCTTCGTTCCCCGCACGAAGATAGGGGTCTCTGCGGTGATTTCGAGTTCCAGGGTGCCGCAAAGGCCATCCTTAAAGGGGATGTCGTGCACGGGAGGAGCTTCACCGTCTACGAGCTTGAGCCAATCGGGCTCGACAATTTTTTCGCTAAGCGGAACGAATCCGTAAGGAGCGGTGATTTTGGTCATAGTCATCTTGATTATCCCTCCTGAAATCCGCAGAATCTTGAACCGATCGGTTGCCAGACCTCCACTCCGTCGTCGCTGGGGGTTTTAGTCCAGTATTGGCGATAGAGCTGATCGGGTGGCTTTTTTCCGGGCTCACTGGAAAGGAAACGGAATTCCACGTATCGGTGAGAGTCTCCAGCATCTTCCTCCCAAGTCCAAGCCTGCCATTGAAGCCCGCGCGAGCGAAGTATAGTTGTGACGTTGTCTTTCACCACTTCGGCGTCCACCAGTAGGCCATTTCTCTTCTTTGGATCATACCGAACGATGCGGTCGGATAGGACGACAACTCCCGTGCCTTCGTCGGGAAGAATTTTCCAAGCTTCTTCCAGGGTGCCGGCACTCTCGATTTTGGCGATAGTGAGAGAGCACGTTCCATCGCGCAGTATGCCCTGATTCGCGAACAAGGGAATATCTTGAGTCCTTAACATGAAGCTACCTCCTGCTTGACTAGAGCCTTGTTGTCCCGCCACTCTATTGTGCCGGTAAAACGCCCGTGTCCACGGCCCGCCCCAAGTGCAAGGCGCCCTTGACAAAGGTCATCCAGAGCTGCCTGGAGTGCCTGCTTAGCACGTTCTCCATCCTGACCTTCTAGATAACTGTCGTCGATAGTGACATCTATGGCCAACTCACATTGCCCAAGCACCAACTCATCGTAGAGTAGATGATCCATGGGGCCCTGAGTGAAACGGTCGAGACTCACGTGCTGCAGACTTTGCAGAGGAGTGTTGGGGTCAAGATAGATATCACTCAGATATACCCTTCCTGGCTCACCTGCGTCCTTGCCTCTGACCGCTCCGAAAAGCAATTCTTCCTCTGCAGTGAAGTTTTGGTGCTCGCATTCGCCAAACCACCGACCGCTAAGCCTTCGGGCGTGAAAGGAAGTGCGATGCCTTAAAGCGCCTTTGACCGAACTTGCGGGAAGGAGGTAAGGCGCATTTTTTTCTTCCAGAACCTTACCATATTCACCCTGTTTGCCCTGGGTCCATACGATCTTGGTTTCGCTTAGAGGCACCCGATCCCAAGGACCCTCCCTACCTCGCTCAGGCTCCCTTCCGGTAGGCATGCCGCCGCCGATCATCCAGGTGCCTATGGGCTTTAGCTTCAGAGTTCCGTGGAGGCTCTTCTTGTCTCCTCTCGCTTGAGGGATTCTGAGAGCCTTTAGGAGATCGCTATGAACTGCTTTCTCCAGCGCTACCCGTAGTTTTCCCAGCCTCTTCAGGTCCTCTCTCTTGCTAAGGTCAAACTCAGCAGACGCGGCTCGGACCACCTTAAACCGCCCTAGTCCACTCCGAGTCTTTCCACCAATGCGAACCTCAGGTCTTGCCAGTATCTCAAGTAGGTCCGTAATCGACTTCCCACTCTCTCGAGAAAGGGCGATCTCAAAAGTGAATCGGGCTCCAGCCGGAATAATCAATTGGTCGAACTTGCCTTGATGCTCGGCTGTTCCGTGCTTTCCGATGCGCACATGGTCTCGACCCACCCCGGCCTGCAGAGTACTTAGCACTTTGTCCTGGGTTTTTGCCCCCCGAAATGGAACTGGACGGTCAGACTCATCATGAACGTGAGCAAAGCTGAAACGGACCCGAGAGGCTGCGCCGTCACTGCCTTCCTGAAATCCGAACACTTCCTTGCAGACTTCATCGGTCTCGGGATTTCCCGTGACTGAAAGCGCGTGCCGGACAACCCCAGCCAAACTCTCTCCAGGAATCGTGGGGAGACCATTGGCGTCAGTGACAAACACGGCGTCGAACAGGTTGTCTGAATCCGCAGCACCAACAATGAAGGCAGACTCTAGTTCGATGGTAACGTAAGCCAGTTCGAAGTGTTTCCAAGGACTAAGCTTAGACATGGGTTGTCTCCTTCTTTGCGGGCTCAGTGAAGTCAGGTCTCATACAGGCACTGGCAAGTTGTTCTAGGAATATTGGAAGATCAGCCTTTTGTTCTTCACAAACGTTCATGAGTTCTCTCTTAGCCCTTTTCCAAGGACCAGACAGCCCGCGCTTACCGGTTTCCAGAAAACCTGTTTCTCCGAAGATATCCTTGAATAGACCTTCACCTCCGCAAAAACGAGCCTCTCGAGCTTTGGCTCTAAGCACCCCCCATTGCGACGAGGGAACTCGGAACCTTCTGAAATTGGCGGCCTGAGACGTGGCGGTTTCATACAGGTTCAAGATCTTGAGCTTGTCTTGGGCTTTCTGCTCGGCCCATCCGAACAGCTCATCCTTTGGGGGTCTCGCCTGGACGGCTTCTACTTTTGCCTTGGGTTGAATAGATACTTTCTCCTCAGTCAACCAATTTGGCGCCACCAGAACCTCGCCATAGCCTTGCCCAGTGAACTCTCCAACCCCGTCACTCAGAGCAGCCTGAATAGTCTCAACCGCTAGAGCCTCTCTCCCTTTGAAAGTCAGAACCGAACCCCGCTCTAGAGCAAAGCGCTCAGGCTCGGGTCGCTTTCTTTTGGAGTTGAAATGAACAATCGTTGTCGTGCGAACAAAGCTGTGGTCAACGTCGAACTGCCAGTCCTTCGGTAGGCCAAGATCCTCCGCCGTAGGGATCACCGTCGGTTGCCCGGTGGAAGAGTCTCTCAAAATCACTCGTGAGATGCAAAGGATAGAGATTTGAGCGTTCTTGCCTGTTCCACATTTAAGCACCTCGTGTCCCTTCTTTCTGATCGAGACCTTGACTGCTCCAAGCTCCGAATTTCTCGAGCGTCCCAATCTCAAGATTGCACCTTCAAGAAGAGATTTCACCTGCCTAATGTCGGCCTCATCGCCTTCAATGCGGGTGGCAAATTCACAGCCGGCTGGGAGAGTTGGAAGCCCATAAAGAAGCCCTTCGCTTGCTCTGCCGCTCGGGTCCACTGCGGTTCTCAGGCTAAAGTTGCGGTCAAGTTCGACCGGCAAGCCCATGGGGGAGACCCACTGGTCAGGGCCTGGCTTAAACTGTTTCTCTCCAGCTAGAGCTTTGCTTCGTGATTGCTTGTGGGCGAAGTTCAGGTACTCCGGTGACTTGGAATCCTTCTGCTGATGCCAAGAGCGGGGGGCTGGGTAGGTTCTTGAGTCTCCGAGCGCCGGGACCCCGTCGAAAATCCGAATGGCACCCTGGTGAAAAAGGCGAAAAGCCTCTTTTTCGTCCATCCCACTGCGATAGGCTAAGGTTGCCACGGCCCCCCAAAGTGTGCGCCCTGGTATGTAGTCGTGAGTGTCGGGCTGCCCCAGGGTGTGGTTCGACGCACTCAAACAGAGATCCGTGAGTGCCTTTAAGCGCAACTCTAAAATCATCAGTTGTCCTCCCAACTCACGTCGACCCTGCCGTAGCCTCGAGATCGACGACTCCCCAGGGCCCTCAGCACAGGAAAGGCCTGACCCAATGCTTCTGCCCAACCCTTGTCTGAGGCTGGCCCCCGAATTTCTGCCACCAGGTCCATGGGTACGGCAACCTCGGCCACTCGGAGAGAATTCTCTTGAGCCACCCCTAGCTCATCTATAGCCGTGGAAGACTGTAGTCGAAAAAGTTCACTAAGGATGGCCTGATCTTTGCTTCTTGGATCCTCTTGAAGCTTGGCTTGTCGGGCCCAGTTCTGCCAGTCCGAGGAGAGTTGGGCCGACCCAAACCACAGGGAGCCCTCTTCGCTCAGGAAGCGACCTTCCTCGAGGGCCGCTTCTTGCTTATCTCCAACTCCGTCAAAACCACCGGCAATCGGAGTACCGAACCATCGCGAGATCTCTTCTTGAGATACTACCCCGGATTGACCCGCAATCCCCAAGGCGTCTCGAAGCAGGCCTTTAATAGTGCGCCCGGGTATAACCGGAAGTCCGTTAGGGTCTCTGAGCACGAGTTCGTCCGCAACTGCGTCAGACCCCCTTCCGGATCCGATTCTCCAGTAGCTAGACAACGAAAACCTTACTTTCTTAGTAATCTCTTTCATTTGGCTGAAGAAACCTCTCTTTCTGGCCGCTCAAGGAATCTTAGAGTTAAAGCATCTGCGATAGGGGTGGTCGCTTGATTACTCGCGCCACTAAGGGGAATGGCTACTTCATTGCCCTGCGGATCGCGGTAAGCTCCTGTTGTAGGATCGGCGCCCACGGCTCGAAGATTCTCACAGAACTCTTCCCAAAGTCGTTTGTCTTTTGCTTCTGTGACTTCCCGCATCCTCTGCCAGAGTTGGGTGGCCTGATTCTCGCCACCAGGTCTTTGAAAATGGTCAAGCCAGGTTCTCAACGGGCCTCTTGGGAGACTTCGCACGGTCTTGACCAGTGATGTGAGAGCGTCCGGTTCGTGAGGCCTCTGGATCCAGGCCGTGGAGTGCTTGGAGACATCCTCAACCAGAGAATTTGTCACTCGCTTGAAGGCCAAGACGCTTTTCTCCCATTTTCTGTCCTTGACTTGGTCTTTGGCAGTCTTGCACAACTGTTCGGCCAACTCATAGGCCCTGGAAAACGGATAGCCTTTCTGCACAAATATGATACCGGCGCCCCCGTACAACTCCCCTTTGAGCGCATCTGCTCTTTGCCGGGTTTCTCTTTCAAAGGTCTCAAGCCAAGCCCGGCAAAAGTTTCGTGCATCCTTGGCGGGCAGCAAGTAGGTAAGATCATCCCCAGCGGCTACGACGGGCCGGGCTAGCAATTGTCCGGATTCGGTCGCCAGAGTGGCCACGGCGGCTGCTGTCGCGGCTGCTCCAGCCTCCTTCATGGCTTGGGAAAACCTCTTCTGCTCATCGTGAGTCTTCAGTTGCAACAGCCTTTTACCAATACCAGAACCGTCAGCGTGAACCACAGCGATGGGACCCTCGGGCCACTCATCAAAATCCGTGAAATCTTCCCAGCTTCGTCCACCTAGGAGATCGATCGATTGGTGGACGTCTTTCCGACTCGTTACCGCATTCTTGGCAAGCTCCTTTGCAACGGTGCCCAAGTCCAGAGCTGTTCCCCGTGCCGCTGAGCGTGTAGTGAAAGGTATCGCAGGCAGTCCGGTTTGGCCGGTGCGGAGAACCCACGAATTGAGTTCGAGACCGTTCAGCGGAGAGGCGTTGCGCTGCGCACTGAGCTTCTCGAAAAGTGATGCCAGACCCTCAGTTTGGTCCTCTACCCAGGCTTGAACAAGCTGCAATCCCGGGGCCCTAAAGGCTACCTGCATGGGCCACTCTGAGGCGAAAGCCTCCAGCTTCGCTTTGTTGGGGAAAACCGCAGTCATAGCCCCGGAGGTTGCTTGAATGACTTCTGCACCTTCATCTTCAGCAGCCTGCCGAGCAACCTGTGTGAGCTGTTCAATAAGGGCGCTTCCTCCAACAAGGTCACGCAGCTTCTTGCTGTTGAGGATCCAGCTCTGAATCCCCTTAGTTTCATATCGGTACAGGTACTTCAATCTGCTCCTCCTTTAGATTCCAGGTGTTGAGACCTTCTCACGGGCGGCCCCTGGATTGTTCGCAATCTCGAGTATTATCATTTTGAAGAGCTCCAGGTACAAGCCCGCCTTTTTCTCGAGCTCTAAGTTTGTTAATGGGGCTCCATCCTCGTGGCCGTTGTAGGCGTGATTAAGTTTGTTTCGTAAGGCGATGAGCGCTCCCAAATGCTTCACTACCCCTTGCCAGACTTCGGGGGATGTCAACGGCGCACGCTCAATAGCCGAAATCACCTCTTTGGCCTCTGGGTGAAGGTCTGCCCCGGAAGCTAGCGCGCCAAGGTAGCCAACAAGTCGATCGCCAGTGCACTCGATGTCTGCTCTTCGCTGCAAAAGCTCTTCAAAAGCCTGAACAAATCCTTCCCTTAAGAAAGTGAAGCACTGAATCGCTAATCCGTGCTGGGCGCACCATTCGGCCGCGGCCCATTGGGCCAGCAAGTTCGCGCCCGGCTCCTCAGTCGAACTTGGAAAGTGTTCGAGTTTATCTTCTACTCGATGGAGCAGAAAGCTGAGCGGGCGAAGGGGTCCGTGTTCGCGGCTTTGTTCGCCAGCTTGACGCACAATATCTTTGAGCTTTACGCCTGCCTTTAGAACGCCTGGCGAATAGCATTTCTGAATCGCTTCTCCAAAGGTTAAGAGAGCATCGCGAAGCTGATACAACTCTACAGGCATGTCCCTCTTGAGATGCTTCTTGAGATCTCGCGCCGGCTCGCGGGCACACTCTGCCAGGGGTCTGGTGTCACCGTACTGCAGAAAAATTTCCACAGCATCGGCCCACTTTCTGATGACAAGGAAGGGCTCAAGGTTCCATGTCGGGGCAAGCCCCTCTTCACCAACCCGGTCGGCACCGTAGGTGAGTTCAACAATCTTGGCGTCCTTAACTTTCTCGACGTACTCCAGGGCTAACAGGACCAGCACAGGTAAAGTTCTGAAACCATGGGTCAAGTCCACATAGATGGTGGCCCGGTCTGGCACCAATTCGGCGACGGTGTTGAAGATGTCCCACATCTCGGTTTCATTGGAACCAAGGGGGATATCAATAGGCTCAGCTTCAGCAAATCCGGCGTCTCGAAGACAGGTCGCTAAGCCCTTGCAGGCAATCGTGTCCTCGCTCAGAGACGGGTGCCCTCCGTCCAGCCAGTTCTTAACTCGGGACCCAGTCTCTTCTCCCGTTACCAGGATGCTTATGGATTGAAAATCGACACCTCGCCGCCCCAAAGCTTCAAGCCGAGCGTGTTGTATGAATCTTGATCTAAACGGCGAAACCTCATCAGGTTCACCCTCAAGTGGGGCGTAGAGAAGTTCTCTGTACGGCGAAGTCCCTAAGCAGGACAGAAACACTGCAGGATGCTCGGATGCCGCCGACTCGGAATGCCCCTCTAAACTCAATTCCAATTCCTCCCCATCTCCACCTCTGTTCTCCAATCCACAAATCGAAAACCTCTCGAACAGTGCAGCCAAGTGGTCTGATTGTCATGGTACGTGCTAGGCTAAAACTCTCCCCCGACTTTTCGTGTCGTTTTCTGACTGGGTAGGAAGGGATCTGGGAAACGACCAGGATTGTCGGGGGAAGGGGCGGGGGGAAGGCGAAATGAGTTCAGGACATGGACCTGATAGAATCAAACGCCCCTCCATCTCCTGTGGACGAAGCTCCGCTGCGAAGGACCCCGGTTTGGCTGGATTTTCCAGTGCTGGTTTTGGACTTCGAGTTCGAGATGCAAGACCGGTTCAAGCTGCCGTTTTATTCCGGCTCCCTCTTTCGCGGAGTGTTGGGATGGGCTCTTAAGGAGGTGTGTGGGCCGGAGATCTATCGCTATCTTTTTGAGACCGAATCCCGAGAGTCCGGCCATCAAGATGCTCCCCGCCCTTTCATCCTGGTCCCGGCCTTGGGTGCCAGAGAACTTGAAGCCGGAGACCTTTTCCGAGTGACCTTGAAGCTTTTTGGTCGGGGTTGCGAGTATCTTCCGGAGATGACGGAAGCCCTGATGCTTGCCGGTGAGCAGGGGTTGGGCAAGGAGAAAGCCGGTTTTGCACTCACCAAGATCGTCCATCGAGAAGGTCCTCACCCTTGGGTCTGCTTTCACTCACTTTTGGGTTGGGAGCAAGCTTATCAACCTCTGCCCTCGCCCCTTGGCCTTTTTTCTAAGACGGAAGAGTTGGACTCCTCCGATCGGATCACGGTCGATTTCTTGACCCCCACCCGATTGATCCACCGAGGTCAAAGAATCTCGGACCCCGACCTTCACGTCCTGGTCCGAAACGTGGTGCGACGCCTCAACTGCCTGTTGGCGTTCCACGGAGGAAAAGTCGCCTTTGACGATCCCAGACCGCTCATTGAGTTAGCCTCCCAGTTCAAGAGTGAGCATCAACTCGAGTGGGTCGATTGGGAGAGGACCTCAAATCGGCAGAAACGCCGTATCACTATGGGGGGAGTAGTTGGGCGTTCGGTGTTTCGAGGCTCTGTCACCTCGGCCCTGAGGGATGTTCTTAAGGCGGCCGAGGTTCTGCATCTCGGCAAATCCACCACCTTTGGCATGGGAAGCGTGGCAATTTTCTAAATTCGTTTTTCAGTGTGACAGGATCTGTCATAGGTAGCGGTTACGCTCGATCTATGAGACGAGCAGAACGCATAAGCCAACTTCATCGAGCCTTCTTGACCGGAGCCCCCGCCCTCGACGTCCATGGATGGTCGAAGTTCTTTAAGGTGAATGTCCGCACCATTCAACGCGATCTCAACTACCTGCGACAGCAACTCGGATTTTCCGTGATCTTCGACCGGAAGACTGCTGGTTATCGCTACCAAGATCCCGAGGCGGTGAGAAGCTGCGTGGAGAACTGCGTGCAGCCCTTGGACTTTGAGTTCTCCTCAAAGATGATTGAACACCTTGACCAACCGAAGCCGTCATTTATCGTGAAAATGACCCTGGACCCAGACTTGCTGCAAGAGCTGGAGCGGGCATCCTTTCACCAAGGTTTGGCCTTGGAAGACCAGGTTGTGATCCTGAGGTGCACCAACCCTCAATGCCTGATCGACTGGGTCTTGACCCACCCCAGTTCTGAGCTGCAAGCTCCCCAGAGTTTGGTTAAAGATGTCTGCCACCAGGCACTGGGGGTGTTTCGGCGTCACCTGAGAACCTTGCACTCTTTTCGGGAGCAAAAACACGAGAACGGAGCAAAACGACAGCATTTGTCACAGGGTTCATTCCGCTGAGGATAAAGCAAAAAGGGATGGAGATCTGCAACCTTGACCAACTCATGGCCTTCCGGCAAGAGTCCCTCGACGACGATGCTACCAGGAGCGTACTAGAAAACCTGAACACCTCAGAAGTGCACTGCGCCGCCTTCCACCGAGAACTGGCGGAGTGGGCCGAAGAGCTAGAGGACGCCAGTCTGGCTTTGCGAGAATGGAGTCTGGCGGTCAGAGATGATCCCAAGGACCATCAACTGATGCGAAGGCTGATCGACGTTTACCTCGATGCAGGAAAACCAGAGAAAGCGGCTCGGCATCTGAGAGACCTGGTGGCAGAAATACCTGAAGATCCAGACCTCTGGGCAGAGCTTGTCGAGGCACTTTCTGATGGCAACCAACACGATGCGGCCGAGGATGCCAGACAGAGAGCCTCGGCCCTCACCGGGGACAAGCGGTTCTCCGCACCCTTGCCGAAAAGGGATTCCGCTCGGTCTCACGATCAGGACTTCGAACTCCTCGACGAGGCTTTCTTGGTGGTCTTTCAGTCGTTGTTTCAAGGACGAGAGGGGGTCTACGCCCGGCAATGGGTGGATCCTGAAGGCCAAACCGGCTATACCCCGATCCGCCAACCCGCCACCTTGAAGGTCTACCGGAACCATCTGTTGGGGAATCATACTCTTGGGATTTACCCTTTGAGGATGGACAACACTGTTTTTTTTGTTGCTTTGGATCTCGATCTTGCCGCCACGGTGGTGAAGAATTGCGCGCCGGGTTCTCGGGGGTGGAACGAGGCCATGCAAGCCCTGGATGTTTTTGCAGCGGAAATCCTGGAGTTCGCCGACTCTCTGGGTTTGAAGTTGCATCTGGCAGACAGTGGGCAAAAGGGTCGTCATCTTTGGGCCTTCTTCGCCGAACCGATCCCCGCCAGGCTGGCGCGGCGGATGGGGAAACTCTTGCTGTCGACGGTTACTCCGCCTCCAGTCCTGAGCTGTGAGATTTTTCCAAAACAGAATTCGGTGGAAGCTGATGGTTTGGGAAATCTGATCAAGATTCCCCTGGGAGTTCACCAGAAGACCCAGAGGCGAGTGTGGTTCACTGCTGCCGAGGGTGATCTGGCCTCTCAGAAAGAGTACTTGAGTTCGGCTGCTCGGATCACCCGGGAGCAGCTCATCCATTGCCTGGAAAGCAGGCCAACGAGTGCCATAGAGCAGTTTTTGGAGCTCGCCAAGGCCCCGACTTTGGCTCAAGAAACCGAAACCGAGGGAAATTCGGCCTTAAACTACCACCTGGACGATGATTCCGAACTTCAAAGCTTGATGGGACATTGTGTGACTCTGAGAACCCTAGTGGACAAGGTGGACCAAACAGGAGAAATGACCCACGACGAAGCCAGGGTGGTGATTCATACTATTGGTCATCTGGTGACCGGTCCAGCAGCGGTGAACACCATCCTGGGTCGGGCTCTGGAGCCCGAGAGTTCACTATATCTGAAGAGTCCTCTTCGGGGAAACCCTATGAGTTGCGCCAAGATCCGCAATCGAATCCCATCCTTGACCTCGACCATTCCCTGCGATTGCTATTTCCCTCAAGAGGCTGGACTATATCCCACTCCGCTGCTTCATCTACGCAGTACCGCTCAGGGTCCGTGCTTAGAAAAACTGCAGTTTCAAGCTTTACTCCAGGACTACTTGCGGACTAAGCGGGAACTTGAGCGCTGTTTGGGCTTGCTGCAAAACTACCAGCACAGATTGAGTGTCTGGTTCGATGAAGCCGGCACGGACGAACTCCAGACTTCTTTCGGCTTGCTCCGACGATGCCGCAGCACGGAGGCGGACGGTGATGAGCACTTCGAGTTGGCCTTCTAATGCCCATTCTTTACGTTGTTGAGCAAGGCGCCAGAGTGACTAAGACGGGGGAGCGAATCATCATCCGAAAGGAATCCGAGACTCTTCAGACCGTTCCGGCTTTCGCCCTGGAACAGGTGGTCCTCTTTGGCAACATTGAACTCACTCCACCAGCCAGAAATTTTCTCCTCGACCAGGGAATCGACACGGTCTTCATGTCCATGGGAGGTCGGTTTCGGGGCCGACTCAGTTCCTTTTCAGGGAACAATATCGAGCTGCGCCAGACACAGTTCGCAAAATGCCAGGAAGAAGCGTTTCTGCTTGATCTGGCCCAGCGATTTGTTCAGGGTAAGCTGGCGAACTGTCGCACCCTGTTGCGCCGGCACCAGCGCAGAGCCCAAAGCGAGAAAGTTGAAAAAGCCCTAGTTCGGATGCGTAGAAGCATTCGGCAACTGGAGAGCGGCTGCACTTTGGACCAGGTTCGGGGCCACGAAGGAGATGGCAGCGCCAGCTATTTTGGCTGCCTCACGGAACTCATCAAACAGCCAGGATTCGAGTTTCGCAAGCGGACCAGGCGTCCTCCGAGGGATCCCTTCAACGCCATCTTGAGTTTTGGCTACACCATGCTGCTCGGGACCGTACTTACGGCGATTCAGGTCGTGGGGTTGGATCCTTTCTTGGGGGCACTCCACGCTCCTCGGAATGGGCGACCCTCGATCGCTCTCGACCTGATGGAAGAGTTCCGACCGTTGCTGGTAGACTCTGTGGCTATCCGCATGGTGAACCGCCGACAGTTGCTAGCTGAGGATTTTGAATACCAGGAGTCGGCATCTCCCCCGGAAGATCTCGAAGACGGTGAAAAGCTGAGCCGGAAGGACTATCCGGTGCTGATGGGACCGCTGTGCGTCAAGAAGTGGATTGCGGTTTATGATGATCTGTTGCAGTCGAAAGTGGACTATCCGAGATACGGTTGTCGCCTGAGGTACCAACAGATCGTGACCGAGCAGGCCCGCCTCCTGGTGCGCCATTTCCAGGGGGAGGAGGAGTATCAGGCCTACCTGATCCGCTAAATAATGCCAGCCTTCTTCATCATCTCCTACGACATCGTCAAAGATCACAAAAGGACTCAGGTGAGCAAAATACTCCTGAACTACGGAAGTCGAGTGCAAAAGAGCGTCTTCGAGTGCGTGATCACCGAGAAGCAGTATCTCGAACTCCGGGAGAAGGTTGAAAAAAAGTTGGACTTCGACACCGATAGCGTTCGCTACTATCGGATTTGCAAAAAATGCCTAGCGGCAGTGGAGGTGACAGGATGGGGGACCGTGACGGAAGACCCGAAGAACTCGACGTACATAGTGTGAAGCCGTGGGACGAGCAAGACTGGAAGAAGGCCGAGACGTTCAGAAAAGCTGAGATTTTCGGACGGGCAGCCAAATTCTTCCGAGAGGTTTGGGACCAGTATCAAGAATCCGAAGCGGGGTGGCGATATGCCCATTGTCTTCGGAAAACCGGTTATACAGAAGTGGCACTCGGTTTACTCAAAGACTTGGCTCGAAGCTATCCCGAGCATGAGATCATCCGAGAAGAGTTGATCTGGTGTCTTTATGATGGTCGGCTGATGCCTGCCAAGGTCGAGGGAAAGAGCGCCGAGGTGCTGGAAGCGGCCAAGGATATGGTGGCGGCCGGAGCCGAAGGAAATGCTTTGAAACTGGCGGTCTTTTCCGTCATGAACCTGGCAAAAAGCAAAGGTCAGTGGCGCAACCTGAGCAATTGGTGCGATCTTCTCGACCCCAATGAACTCTCCGACTTGCAACGAGGCAACGCCAAACAGACCATACCTTCAGACAGAGAGCGATGGTACTACGCCAAGGTGAAGGCTCTGGTGAGCTTGCAAGAATGGCACCTGGCCCAGGAAGCTGCCGAGCAAGCTTGTCAGAGCTTCCCCAGAAACCCGAACTTCCTACGCTGGAAAGCCAACGCCCTCGCTGGGCTTGGGGAATACCAGGCAGCGATCGCCCTGTTGGAAAGATTGCGCCCTTCCATCGCCTGGTATGCCCTGGCCGACATGGCCAAGTACGCCTTTGAACTCGAAGAAGTAGAACGGGCCCTAGTGTTGGGGCTTGAGGCGGCCCGAGCCCAAGGGCAGGACAGTGCCAAGGTCAACCTCTGGGAATTGCTCGCCAAAACCTATTTGGCCCTCGATCAGCCGGAACTTGCCCTGACCCACTTGGGCCTGATGGTGTCCATCCGAGACGAGCAAGGCTGGCCCTTGCGACCCTCCCACTTGCAGTTGCAACATAGGGTCCTCCAAGAAGTTGAAATCAAACAACTCCCGAAGCAATCGTCCAAGGACTGGAAGCGGG
>JBJHCR010000033.1:23983-32210 GCA_050486105.1 Vulcanimicrobiota bacterium | reverse complement strand
CTTCCTGATGCGGGAGGTGCTGCCGACCTGGCGCCTCGCCGGCTGGGCCCCCGACTGGTACGCCGGGTTCCCCGCCTACCAGTTCTACATGGTCGTCCCGATGCTGGCCGTCGTCGTGCTCCACGTAGCCGCCCGGAATTTGCCACGACCCCGCAAACGGCTGCCACCCCCGCTGCAGTGATGATCCAACGACGGCGCGAGGTCATCGTGAACCTCACGGTTTCTGCTCGTTGATGAGGTGCTGCCGCGCCCCCCTCCCCCTTCCCCACCAATCCAGGTAAAATGGCCCTAGGGGATAAGCAGGCGGTGTGTTGAGGGATCATCGAGAGGGCTTGGAGCGGGTGCTTGCTTTGAGTGAAAAGCTTGAGGCTCTCGAGATCCACACCGAGGCCAAGCTTTGGCTGGAGCGGCTGGGCTCCAGGCATTGCTACCTGGCTTGCTTGGGCCAGTTCAAGCGGGGAAAGTCGACCTTAAGCAACGCCTTGCTAGGCCAGGACCTGCTGCCCACCGGGGTGGCTCCGGTGACTTCGGTGGTGACCATCGTCAAATACGGAGACAGGCAGGCTCGGGTGCTTCAAGGCCAGGGTGTCTGGTCTTCCGTAGATTTCGAGCGAATCGCCGAATTCGTCAGCGAAGAGCACAACACCGAGAACCAGAAACAGATCACCGTGCTGGAGTGCGCTCTCCCCGTGCCTTTGCTCCAAGATGGCCTGACCCTGGTGGACACCCCCGGCTTGAGCTCGGTCTTTGACGGAAACACCCGCGAAACCGAGGGATTCTTGCCCCAAAGCGATGCGGCGATCTTGGTCACCGGCAGCGACCCTCCCCTGACCGGAGACGAACTCGCTCTGCTGGAAACCCTGCAGGAGCGGCAAGTGCAGACCTTGATCGCCATCAACAAATCGGACCGCCTAAGCCCCCAAGAGCGCGACCAAGGGCGGGCCTTTCTAGAAAAAACCTTGGCGGAGCGGGTGCCGAAGTTGATCTGCACAATTTTCGAAGTCAGCGCCCTCAAGGCTCTACAGGGCGAGCCAAGTTTTGACTGGAACGACCTCCTGCAGCAGGTCCAAGACCTGATCCGCCACTCTCGAGATAGGCTTCTGCAAGAGGCCGGAACTCGAGGCCTTGGTCGTCTATCCTCAGCCCTCTTGGCTCGGGTGAGGCGAGAGCACTCGGCCTTGAGCCAACCCATTGAGGAGGCCCGCGAAGGCCTACGGGAGCTTCAGCGCCTGGCGGAACAAGCCGACCGCTCAAAGCATCACCTGAGCTACCGCTTCCGAGCTGAGGAGGATCGGGTGCAGCAAGAGTTTGCCGACCTGCAAAAGTCCTTTGTCGAGAACACCCTTGCGGAGATGAGCCGAGAACTCAAGGATCAGGCCTTTGATGACAGTTTGGATCGCGCTGAAGTTCGCTCTCGTCTAGCCGAGGAAGTTTTAGCTAAGGCTCGGGCTCGCATGGCTGTCTGGCTGAAAGAGTGTGAACCCCTGGTCCATCAAAACCTTTCAGGGATGAGCACTCTTTTGCACCAGGAGTGCCAGCAGTACTTCGAGTCTTTAGGGAGCTTCCACGGAGAATTCGACGATCAAGACGAGCCGCAAGTATCCCTAGTGGACAGCCGCTATTACGCGGTGGACCTCTGCAAGGAGCAACTCCCGTCCATCTGGGTGACCTTCTGGGACCGGTTTCGCCGAGACGAGCATCTGCGTGAGCAGGCTTTTGGTTGGAGCAAGGCCTGGCTCAAGCATTTTCTGGAGGTGAACTCCACCCGGGTGCTGGTGGATCTCAAAGAGCGGGCCCGAGAAACCCGACGAGGCCTGGAACGCAAGTTTAGAGAGAAGCTTCAAGACTGTGCCCACCTCTTGGCCGAGGCCGTAGAGGTGTCCGCCCAACTCAAAATTCAAGGAGAAGAGGCCGTTCAGGAGCGCCTCAGGCAGCTCGAAGGGTGGGAGGAAGAGTTTCTGCAACTGAGGTCCCAAATCGAGCATGGAATGTGAGCCTGCTTTGAAATGTGCGCCCGAAGCTTATTGACCGCAAGGCGAACGGTTTAACCCAAGAGGTGGACCCAGGGTTCTTGCACAGCGTTATAGAGACGCTTATCAGCCGTCCATAGTTCGGCTTCACTTCGTTCTGCGCTGGCAAGATAAAAGGAATCGTAAGAAGCTGCCCGATTCAGTTTTTCGGTCCAGCGCCAGGCGGCGCGATATTCGTCCACGGTTGGGGGTGTCAGCTCGACTTGGAGATCCAGGGCGAGCTTCACGGCTTGGCTCGCTTGCTGCCAGGTGAGCTCCTTAAAGCGCACGAGCTTGGAGAGCGCGGAGGTGGTTTCGTAATACCAGAGGGTTGGAGCCCTAAGGCTCCGTCCTTCCTGATGCCAATCTCCAAGTTTCTCTCGAGCCTTGGTGGTGAGGCGATCGGGCAATATCGCCCGCAGCGCGAAGCTGGCGTCAATCACTACGAAGTTGCTCAAGGCGAAGCTCCTGCTGTTCTCGCTCCTCGAGCCATAGCTTGTCGACATCGACGTGTCGACCCTGTCGAGCTGCGAGAAGCTCTTCATCAAGTCGAGCAGCCTCTGACAACCAACGCTGCCAGCGGCCCTCTTGTGAAGGCCCCTGAAGACGCTGAAGATCTTCGATGGAAACGAGGGCCGCCTTGGGTTTGCCTCGGGAGGTGAGGACGATGGATTCACCTCCATAGGCAACCTGATTGACCAACTTGGAGATATCCCGTTTTACGGTCCCGATACTGACTTCTTTCATATGTGCATAATCCTTACTATAATGATATTGCAACTTTAGAACCAAATCAAGGGAGTTCACGTTTGCTGGGCCTAACAGGAGCCAGCTCAGGATAGCCGGTCCGGGGGTCGGGTTGGCGCGGGAAGTCGAGGGTGGGAAGTTCTACCAGGACGATCTCAGCCGTGGTGTAAATCCGACTTCCGTCGAGAAGATGGCCTCCAAGCACTCGACCAGTATGGTCCCCGACGCTGAGGTGCAAGTGCCAACCACCGCTGCCCCCACATCCGACTAGGGAGAGAATCTCCCAGGGCCCATCCAGGATCTCGCCCGATGGCTGGTCGGCGAAGCGAAGAGCCGCTTGCTTCAAGGACCCCACACAAGTGACCACCGCCACCGCCGACAGTCCGGTTCGCTTCACGTACTCTTGGAGTTCTTGGCGCAAGTCGGCCTCGGGGCCCAGTCTCAGAACGTGAAAACGTCCCTCGGAAACCAGCGGTTCGGCCCATACGCCAGTCACCAAAGCCCCGATCAAAAGTACGGTAAAAAGAGCCCTAATCCTAAACATTCGTCAAAGTACGGTCTCCAAAATGGTCCAGCCTCCTTGGTCGGTTGGAAAGGCTTCTAGGTTCGGACCAATTGGCGGAAATTGGCTGGATGGTAGGCTGGTGAAACTCCGTCCGGAGGGGCGAGACCAAGGTGAAACTGTAGGGTCTCTTCGGCATTGTCGAGAGCCCCTTCGACCCAAGCCTGGTTGGTGGAGAAGGCCTCACCGGCCACAAAGAGGCCGGGAAGAGGGTTGCCCACTCGAGGAATGATCTCCCAACTGCGATAGCCCGGCCGCCAGAAGTGATAGGCGGCGGCGGTCCTTTCCAGGTTCCAATCGATGAAAGAGGCCCAGTAGGGTGGGGGGATAGACATGCCGTGAAGCAATTCGAGTTGCCGTAAGGCTTCCTCCACCAATGGGCGGGGTGCTTGCAAGCCGGCGGGCACCCCGACGGAGGGAAACGGGTCGCTAGGTCCGTTGAGAAAATCAGCCCAGAACGCGCCTTCTTCAGCTTCCGAATAGGTCGCGAGCAATAAAGAGTTCGAGTTGTTCGGGTCTCCCCCGGGCTGCTCTGACTCGGTACCAAAGTACACGCATTGCCGCAAGGGAAGATCTGTTCTGGAGAACCCGTCTTGAATGCCCAGACTCTTCCACCAAGGCTCCCGAAAAGCGAGAAACAGCCTCGACGCTCGTTGAGGCTGAACAGCTTGAAGATCGTCGCGAAATCCCACCACATCGAAACAAGCCGAAGTCGGGTCCAATTCCAACATTGCCGCCGGCGGGACAGCCAGGATCACCTTTCGGGCGCGCACCGCGTGCCCCGAAGCCATGGTGAGAGTGTAGCCATCCGGTGAGGAAGCGAGGTAAACGAGGGGCATCTCGGTTGTGACCTCGCCGACCAAATCTCGTATCGCTTCGGCTAGACGTAAGGGGAGGCTCTGGAAACCCGCGATCACCCGAACGAAACCATCTCCAAACTCGGCGGCGTTTTGAAACATCTCGGCAGCGTTCAATTGGTTAAAATCCGCTAGGTATCCCAGTCCGTCATAAAGCAGATTGTATCCATCGGGCGACAGACGGCTTCGAAGAACATCGGCATAAACCTGATCGTAGAGCGGTCGACCCTTGTAGGTCAGGTTCTTCTTGACCTCCAGCCACTCGGTTCTGGTGATTTTAAGAATGTCAGGTAAAACATCGACCAAGGCCAGGTCCAGAAGGTCACCCGGTGTAAGCCGCTCCTCGCGCGCTGCCAAGTTGTAGGGAATAGCGCCGCCTTCCTCGATATGCCTGGTGGTAAACCGTTGTTCTCGAAGAAAGTAAAGGTTGTTGTCTCCACCGGTGGGGAATGGGGTGACCGGAATCCCGAGAATCCGTACCAGGTTGTTCACCAAGGGTTGACCGAGCAGAATCCTCATCCCCCCTATCTCCGCAGGGATGTGGGGTAAGTCTTGGGTGGGAAGAGAGGACAACCGTCCACCAATCCTGCGGCTGGCCTCGAATACCGCGATTTTCGGCGCATCTCCAAGGCCGTTCCAACCTTGCTGAGCCGCGGTCAACACCCGCTAGGCCGAGTAGAGCCCACTCATTCCGGCGCCTATCACCGCCAGGTCTACGGTCGTCGAGGGCGGGTCGTTAGGAAACTGGGGCCCTCCTACAAGCTCGGTGAAAGAAGAGCCACATCCTATGGTGCTCAAGGCCAAGCCACCGAGGGTCAGGCGGCGAAGAAACTCACGTCGGCTTAACACCGGGAGCGATTCGGCGAGATATCAGATGCTCCCTGGCTGAAGGCTTGCAAATTTCAGCCCCCAGAAACTGGCGGGGACCCCTGTCCTGAACCCCCAAAAAAAAGTACCGTTGAGAGGTGAAGTGTCTCTCTAGCGATACCACCCTGGAAGCGCAACGATTTCTGATTGAACGCTTGCGCGCCATGCCGCTCGCCAAGAAGTATGCCATCACCGCCGGAACGATCCGAGCGGGCTTCGCCCTTCATCGGTCGGAGGTTAAAGACATGAATCCTTTTGAGGTCGCTCGTCACGTCAGCGAGTTTCTGGAGAAAGAAGACATCGAATACTTTGTAGGTGGCTCTCTGGCCAGCACCACCTACGGGGAACCTCGGTTCACTCAAGGCATCGATCTCATCGTCAGGCTCTCAGAAGATAAAATAGAGACCCTCGTTGAGTGCTTCCAGAACGATTTCTATGTCAGCGCCGAGGCCCTTACAGAAGCTGTAAAGGAAAAGAGTTCAGCCAATCTCATCCACTTAGAGACAAACTTCAAGATCGACCTCATCATCAGCCGGGATCGACCCTTTGAGCAATCACGATTCGAGAGAAAAACTCGCAAAGAAGCCACCGGAATACCTTTCTGGTTTTGCACCGCCGAAGATATCGTCTTGGTGAAGCTCGAATGGTACAAAGCCAGCAGTGGGGTTTTGGACCGGCAGCTTCGTGACGTCCAAACCGTGCTCATGGTTCAAGAAGCTCTCGATCTTGCTTACCTTCGCAAATGGGCCCAAGTTCTCGATTTGTCCGAGATCTTGAATCGGACCCTCGAGGATGCTGGGGTCGAGGGTTGAGCTCAGAAAAGCACCGCGAGCTTGCAACGTAGATTACCCGGGGTGACCCGCCTGGAACTCCCCTTGAGACGGCCGATCGAGAGCGCCTCTATGACTTTATGGAAGGGCGATAAGGTTTGTTTGCTGCCGAGAGGATGTGCGGTCCAAACGCCATTAACCCCAAGGCTCCATCGCAAATTAGCCCCGGAGAGTTCTGCTGCGGCCTCGCTCTTCCACCTGAACCTTCCAGCCGTTCCAACGGGGGAGGTGTTGGGGGTTTAGGCGCTTATCTTTGGGGCCGGACCTCCAGTGCATGGTCACCAGTTTGCGCCGGGGTTCGAAGAGCATACCAAAAGCGACGCCTTCGAAGCTCCACTCCCGGGGGTAGGCTCTTTTGAGTTCACTGAGGCGCTCGGGCTCGAGCGCCTGCCACTGGAGGTCTTCTTCGGTGATCAACTGCAGATCGTCGGGGTGTTGGACTCCCAGCTCAGCTAGGCGCTGCTCCAAAAAGTCCTCTGGGGTCTGCGACCAGATTTCCCCTTGGAGTTCTACGGCAAGGCGTCCGTAAAAAGCCTGTTCTTCCAGGTGCTCCTTAAGCTTGGGATACCAGGCGCCCCGAAGCGCCAGCTCCACCAGAGCCCGACGTAAAGGCTCTTCTTCTAGAGTCTCCTCTCGGGTTTCCAAGACTCGGCCGGCGAACTCCCACACCAATTTCGCCTGAACTTGGCCCTGACGCAGACGCACCTTCTCCAGGCGAAGCTCCCCAAAGTCGGCCCGGCGCAAGAGAGAAAAGGCCACCGGAAGCCCGGCCCGCCCCTGGAGGTCTACCTTCAAGCCTCGCCCCACCACCGGCTCGATCTGCAGAAAAAAAACCGCCTTGGCTTCCTCGGACACCTCTTCCCCTCTGGGCAAACGGCACTCCACCGCGCCGTTGCCCCAGGCCTCGCGCTGAACTCTGCGGACAAAGAAGCGGTCCGGCCAAGTCCGGGCCAGATAAAGCTGCACCTGCTCGAGCAGCTCGGCGGAGGGTGCGGCTTGGTTTTCGAGCCTTTCGGCACCCAGGGTAGCCCTCAGCTCTCGACTCACTCGCCGAACTTGCTCGAGAGCCTCCTGGTCTAAGCCGTGTCGCTGCACCTGGCCTTGGGCCAACACCGAAAGGTGTCGCCGCCAAAGGCAGGCACCGAGATCCTCTTCGGTGGCTTGCTGCTGCTCGGGCTGCACTCTCGAACGCCAGGGTTGGCGGCGGGCGGTGGCCAGGGCGCAGAGATCGCACAACCAACCCCTAAGCGCTTCTGGAGCCAACAGCAACACCCGGCCCCAGGCGTGGTCCACCGGCAACCGGCCCACCTCGCGCCCCACCTTGGTGGCCCTCCCTTCGTGGTCCAAGAGCCCGAGATCGGTCAGGCGCTGTCGGGCCCGTTGCCAGGCGAAATCGGGGGGAGCCTCCAGCCAATGAAGTTTGGAGTTTAAACCGGCTGGCATGGAGGCCAAAAACAGCAGCAACTCATCGAGCTCCATGCGCTGAAGTTCCGGGGGCCTGGACGCCTCCAAGCGAGCGCTCTGGTCCCATAGACGCCAACAGACCCCGGCCTCGGTGCGCCCGGCCCGACCGGCCCTTTGGTCGGCCGAGGACCCAGCCACCGGCACCGTGGCCAGGGCCACGTAACCCGATTGGTGGATGGGACGGCGCTCCAAGCCGGTGTCCACCACCGCCACCACCCCGGGTACGGTCAAAGAGCTTTCGGCCACGTTGGTGGCCAGAACGATGTCCTTGGGCCGCTCGGAGAAGGCGCTGTCCTGTTCGGCGTGGCCGAAGGTTCCGTGCAACAGATAAACCGGCAATCCCGACAGCCCGCTGCGCACCTCGGTCATGCTCTTGAGCCCCGGCAGAAAAACCAAAATCCGACCCCGATCAAGGCCCTTCCATAGCGTCTTCACCGCCTCCACCGTGCGCTTCACCAGGTCTCGCTCCGTGGGAACGGTGAGTTCCGGGCGGCCCCCGTGGCGGTAAGAAATGTCCACCGGAAAGCTGCGGCCTTGGCTTTCTAAGAGTTGAGCCTGGTATTCTTGGGCTAAGCGTTGAGCCTGGAGGGTGGCCGACATCAGGATCAGTTTGCCCTGGTAGCCCTCCCCCACCAACAAAGCCAACAGGGTGTCGGTCTCCCAGCCCCGCTCGTGAAACTCATCGAAGATCACTGCCTGAAAGCGCCTCAAACCATCCTCCACGAGCATGCGCCGAGCCACCCCTGGAGTGACGAAGAGCACCTCGGTTTGGGGTCCGAACTGTTGCTCGAAACGCACCGCAAATGGGGGGGGCGCCCCCCCCCCCCCCCGGCGAAAGAGGCGGGGCGCCCCAACCCCCCCCCCCCGCACACAAAAAAACAAGAACCAAAA
>JBJHCR010000033.1:7933-23973 GCA_050486105.1 Vulcanimicrobiota bacterium | reverse complement strand
AACGCACCGCAAATCCCACCCGCCCCCCCTAGGGATGTGTCCAGTTGCCGGGCCACCCAACCGGCCAGCGTTCGACAAGCTAAGCGACGAGGCTCGATCACCAAAACCGGGGATAAACCGCTCTCCAGACACCAAACAGGAACCTTGGTGGATTTCCCGCTTCCGGTGGGCGCGGTGAGCACCAGTTTCCCCCCAGGGGGGAGTGCCGCGAACTGTTCGCAGAATTGAGATCGGAGCTGGTCGATGGGAAGGGCCACGATGGCTCGGATTGGGCAGCCGAGGGGGCAAATCCTGGAGCTCCCGGTTGGGAAGTTTGCGCAAAAAGGAGCCTTTGCCCGAACTCGGAACATGGCAGAATGAAAAAACTTGTAGTCCTATTAACTCTTTTTGTTGCCCTACTGGGCCCCGCCCAAGCCGACGAATTCCCCCTCTTCGACCACCTTAAGAGCCTCGACGGCAAGAGCTACGCCGGAGCCCTGTCCTTCACCAACAAAGAGGACGACCCCATGGACAAACCCATGCGGATGACGGTGAAGGTGGTGTCCGAGGAGGAAGTGAGGATTCCTTTTCACGTCGGAGAAGACAAATCCCGAACCTGGATTCTCACCCGCACCAGTGACGGCTTGCAGCTCAAGCACGATCACCGCCACGAAGACGGCACCCCCGACGACCTCACCAACTACGGAGGAACGGCCCAGCCCAGCGGACTCGGAAACCTGATCATCTTTCCCGCCGACGCCGAGACGATAGAGATGCTTCCCGAAGCCGCCAGCAACCATTGGAGCTTTCGCCTGTCCCCCTGCAAGACCAAGCTGTTCTATTATCTGGAGCGCCACGCCGAACCCCGCTTCGAAGCCGGCTTCGATCTGAGCAAAGAGATCGAGTAACCCCAACAGTCAGCCTCGCGCTCCGCAAGGGGGGGTCGCGAGGCTTTGGCATGTGATTGACAAAAACCTACCATGGTGGGACAATCCCACTATGGACACCTCGAAGGTCGACTCCAAAAAACGTATTGTCTTGCCACAGGGGCAACCTGGGGACATTTTCTATATCGAAGAGCAGACCGAAGGCAAAATCCTTCTAGTCAGACTCGAAAAGCCGGAATCGGTGAAGATGACGAAAGAAGATTCGCTGGCGGCCATGGATGAATATCCACTCAATCCCACCTGGAATTGGGAGCAACTTCGGAGTCTCACCCGCGAGTGATTCTCTTCGACACAAACGTGATCATCTACGCATCCCAGCCAAATTCCGTCTTCTTTGATTGGGCCAGAGAAACTATCGCAAACGGTGTCTCCGAGGGCGGAGCGGCCATAAACTCGGTTGCCCTCGCCGAGATTTGTGTCGGAGACCCGGATCCACCTACCGTTTCAAGAAGGTTGAGGAACTGGGGATTGCTCATTCTTGATCTCCCCTACGCGGCATCTCAGATCTGTGCCGACGCTTATCGCACCTACCTCGAACGAAGGAACCTCGAGTCGGGAGGCCCGATTCCAAAAGTTCCCCTTCCTGACTTCTTCATCGGAGCTCACTCGCAACTGATGGGTTGGCCGCTCGCCACCGCCGATGTGGGAAGGTTCCAAACTTATTTCCCGCAAGTAGATCTGATCACTCCGAGCTCTTAATGGCTTATGGCTGTGGGCGTGGTGGCGGTGAAAAACTTCGGCCGGGTGAAGCGCTCGAGGTAGTCCCGTACCTGCTCGGCAAGATGGATGAAGCCCGAAGCTTAGCCCAACTCATCAGCCGGCAGCCAACGCCCAACAGGTTGGAATCTACCTGCTAGATCGAGTCCCATGATGTCGATTTTGGGGTCCTCCAGTCGACAAAAGAGTGGAATGGACTGAAAGAGCCCTTTAGAAAGAAAAAGCAATGAAATCGAGTAAATCAAGTTCAAGACAGATGAAAGCAACACTACAACTATTCTTGATGAGCCTGTTTGCCGTATGCTGCCTGTTTGCAGCAAGCTGTCCTGCTCAGCAGTCAGACAAGTATCTAGGAACAACCGAAAGTGAACCCGCTATGAAACAAAAGCTCGTACCATTCCTGACATTCCAGAGAAATGATGCCGAGGAAGCGATGAACTTCTATATGACTCTGTTCGACAGCTCGAAAATTATCGACCTGCAACGTTGGGGCAAAGACGGTCCTGGCAACGAAGGCACTGTTATGCACGGTACATTCGAGTTAAACGGGCAGACATTCATGTGCAGTGACAGCCCGCCTGTTCACAATTGGGACTTCACACCTGCTGTAGCAATCTATGTGGACTGTGATAGCGAAGAAGAAATTGCAAGGCTCTACTCCAAACTCTCCGAAAATGGAGAGGTCGCCATGCCGTTGGACAACTACGGTTTCAGCAAAAAGTTCGGTTGGGTAGTTGACCGATTTGGAGTATCGTGGCAATTGAATTTGAAAGAGGCCCAGTAGGGTTGGGGAATAGCCACGCCGTGAAGCAGTTCGAGTTGCCGCAAGGCTTCCTCCACCAACGGCCGAGGTGCTTGTAAGCGGGGGGGCACCCCGACGGAGGGAAACGGGTCGCTAGGTCCACTGAGAAAATCAGCCCAGAACGCGCCCGCTTCAGCCTCCGAAAAGGTCGCGAGCAATAAAGAGTTAGAGTTGTTCGGTTCTCCCCCGGGCTGCTCTGACTCGGTACCAAAGTCTACACATTGCCGCAGGGGGAGATCTGTTCTGGAGAACCCGTCCTGGATGCCCAAACTCTTCCACCAAGGCTGTCGAAAAGCTAGAAACAGCCGTGGCGCTCGTTGCGGCTGAACGGCTTGCAGATCATCTCGGAATCCGGCCACACCGAAAAGTGCCGAGGTCGGGTCCAAATCGAAAAGTGCCGCTGGCGGAACAGTCAGGATAACCTGTCGCGCTCGCACCACGTGTCCCGAAGGATCCAGGGGCCAGATAGTTCCCAAGGCCCGGCCTGGCCTTGCTCTTGAGGCAGCTCCAAGAGCGGCAGGTCGATGACCTCTGGTCGGGGAGAACTTCAAGTCAAGCTGTCCACAGCCCGGTCGGGCAAAAAACAGCGGTAACCCGCACAAAGCTTGGGTTCCCGCCTGGTGGGCCGTGATGGGTTCGAACCATCGACCACCTGATGAAAAGACACCCCGTGGGTTTGTCTGGGGTCGGATGCAGGCGGTGAGTGGCGTCGAATGGCTTGAATTTGGGCGTTCCTGTTCCGCGGTTAGGCGGAGCATCGTTCTTGATTGGCCGAATATCGCTGAGTTGGTACCCACGAGGTACCCAGGGTCATGAGATCCGCAGGATGCTAAGAGTGGTATCATTGACGAGCTCTTCTGCGGCAGTGAAGTTGCTTCGGAGTATTGCTTCTACTTGCGCGGTCGAGCAGTTGCCGACGGTCAGCCAGATGACCTTCGGAGGGGACCCCAGCAGGATGCTCATTTCGCTAAAGTCAGCATCTTTGCTGACCAGGATCAGCTCGTTGTCGCGGGCATACTCCCAGACTTCTTGGTCTCTTGCTGTGGACAGTCCGACCGAGGCAACATGGACCGACTCCGGGTAGAGGTCTTGCAGTCTCGAGACCAATCGAGGCGAGAGATTATGATCGAGGAGGAGCCTCAAGAAGCGGCGAGGGTGTGCTGTTCCCGGTCGGCGGCGTAGCTCAGGCAGGCTCGAATGTCGGCTTCAGTGAGATAGGGGAAGTCGGCCAGAATTTCCTCTTGGGTCATTCCTGAAGCGAGATAGGAGAGGATGTCGTAGACGGTGATCCGCATCCCGCGGATACAGGGTTTCCCGCCGCGCTTTCCAGGTTCTAGGGTGATGATTTCTCGATAGCTCACATTGGGAGTTTACACCATTTCCGGACAGAAACCAAGCGATATGGGGCCTGCGGAACCTCCCCTACGCGGCATCTCAGATCTGTGCCGACGCTTATCGCACCTACCTCGAACGAAGGAACCTTGAGGCGGGAGGCCCGATTCCAAAAGTTCCCCTTCCTGACTTCTTCATCGGAGCTCACTCTCAACTGATGGGTTGGCCGCTCGCCACCGCCGATGTGGGAAGGTTCCAAACTTACTTCCCGAAGGTTGAATTGATCACTCCGAGCTCTTAATGGCTTATGGCTGTGGGGGAGTTACTGGCTGGAAGCCATACGCCAGGCGCAGAGGTCGTCCTCTCTTTATCGAATGGACTCGATTTGAATTCCTAGCTGCAACTCAAGCCAAGCTCGATCAGCAGTCAAGGCTGCGATGCCCCGGCTTTGTGCCAAGGCAAGGCAGGCCCGATCTCCCAACGATAGGCCCCAAGGCCGGGTGGACGAACGGAGGGCAGCCGTTCGCCAAGCCTGCTCCGAATCGAAATCTATCTGCCTCATTCCAAGATTCCTCAGCAGTTGATGTCCGTCGCTCTCCACAAATCCCCGCTCCAGCAACTTGCAAGCAAGCTCTGACATGTTTACTGTTGAAATCAGAACGGGCTTTGCCAGCAGAGCCTCTTCGACGACTTCCCATCCGGTTTCTTTCCAAAGATAAGCCAAAACAGCAGAAGCATCCAAGGCATACGAACTCAATCTCGTTCAGCCTCCCGTCTTCGTTCGGCAATCAATTCTTCTACGACCGACGCGCCTGACTCATTGGGAGCAATTCTTTGAACGAGTTCCTGGCTACGGCGAAGTCGAGACAGTTTCGTACTTAGCCGAGCTTCTCCATCAACAAGTTCCCAATAGACAATGTCTCCGTCACGCACGTTGAGAGCCTTACGGATCTCGGCAGGGACCACCACCCGACCACCTTCTGACATTTTCATTGCTTTCACAAGTTCTTTCCCTTTCTTTATAAACCTGACATTACTTTATCCCATGTCATAAAGCATTTCAAATGACACTAACGAGAAATTGGGCCTCGGGAGTGGGAGGGGGTGATTCAGAAGGTCCCAGGAGCCCCTCGCGCTCTCACGTTGCTTTTGGCACGAGACGAACTACCAGACCTCGATCCGGCATGATCCTAGTGGAGCAGTAAGCATACACGATCATAGCAGCCATTACGACAGCCTTATCAGACACCGTTGCCGACAGCTTACGCAAGATTTGGCCGCGATTTTGCGTTACACCGGACCTAGCCTCAGGGATCCCGAAACGGATGCAGCAACTGCGCTATATATCCTTTCGGAATGTGCTCACGCACCCCGAACTCTTCGGGCTCGTGATCCGGGCAGCAGTAGGTTCCGAAAAGCAGGTCCATCAGAGGGGAGATATTGGCGTAGTTTCCAGCGTCACGGTCTTTGTCGTGGTGCCAATGGTGAAGTTCGGGCGCTCCGATCACCATGCGTATGGGCCCGATCGGCAAGCGAACGTTGCTGTGGATGTAAATGGCCCAGATTCCACGGAACGCGATTAGCCCGGTCAAGGTCTCGAGTGGGAAGCCCAGGACAAAAGCCGGCACATTGATTAACGTCATCGTGTAGATGGTGTCGATGGGGTGCTCTCGATGAGCGGCCAGCCAATCCAGGTGCTCGGCGCTGTGATGAATCGAGTGAAATCGCCATAGAAACCCCACTCTATGCTGCAAGCGATGTCCCCAATAGACCAGGAAGTCGCTCAGTACCACCACCTCGAGCGCCTGAAGCCACCACGGTTGAGAAGCCACGAACTCCCGAAAGCCTGAGGGAACTATCATCTCCAACCAACCTGTCAAATAGGTCAGCGCACCTATAACCAGACCGCCCCAGAACAGATACTGTCCCAGAAAAAAACACAAGTCGGTCCACCAGTCCGGTCGGAAAAACTGCTGGTCTTTGCGAGCCGGAAATGCCCACTCCAGTGGGCGGAAGACCAGAATGAGGAAACCGAAGCTCAGGGAGCTCGCCAGGAGAAGTTCGTAAGCCCTCATTACTCTTCAGGGGTCTCCGAGGGTAGAGGAAAGGCTCGCTCACTCTTTGAGCCGGGCATAAAAGTAGGGTTTGCCGGAGGAACGACCTGGATGCTCTTCGAGCCCGGCAAAACGGTGGGCGGCTCCCCCGGTGCGGGCGTAACCGTGGCAGACGGGGTGAGGATACGACCACTCTTGCTGCTGGGAATCAATACCGGCTCGGGTACAACTGTGGAATTAGGGGTGGGGGTGGGCGAGGCCTGGGCAACGACCGGATCCCTCCCCGACCGATCCGTGGAGGGCAACTCCATGGCTGTGCCAACCTTTGAACTGGGGAACACGGTCTCTTGACTCAAACCGGCCTCAACCGGCTTGTGGGTCCGATAATAAACAAAACTCACCAGCATGACAATCGAACTCAACAGGGCCAACCCGCGCAAGAACTGTCTCATAATCTTATGGTATCCCTCTCCTCGATGTTATTCCCAATACAGCCGGTTTTGGTCATTTCACGACGGCGGGCCCCGAGTTTGGTTTCTTTTTTGCACGAAAAGATTATGGTGATCTCCTTGCGACCTGCGATCCTGGCTCTTTCTAGAAAGTGGACTTGGAAGCAGCTTCGGAGTCTCACCCGCGACCATCAATAGATTCCCGCAGCTTATCCGCCGCAGTAAGACCCGCAGCTTTTCGAGGCCGATCCTCCGGGAGGTCACCCCATCGTCTCTTCCCCGGCCAAACGAAGTGTGTCGCGTACATCTCTTCGAGCTTCTGCACGCCGGTCTTGGTGAAACGAAGCCGCTGATTCGGCCCCTTGCCCCAGCGCATATACGCTGTCCACGATGGCTTGAGATTCAGGTCGTGCGCGTGGAAGCGTAGAATTCGCAGCAGCCTCGAGAGCCGTGTCAGGTTGCAGGTGATGACACGCTCGAGGTACGAGACTCGGCCACGCCGCCAGGCTTCGAGGTGCTTCGGATCGAGCAGGCCCATGCCGACTAAGACGTCGACCGGAGCCAGAACCTTCCCGCGCTTGAGGATCGACTCCACGACCCTGACAATTCTCGGGTACAGCGGGTCCTGCCGGTAGTTGTCGACCGTGACCACGGCTGAGCTTCGCGCAAACGGTCGGCGCTTCGCCGCCGAGGACCCACTATTTTCGCCATAATTGCCAGTCACATTGTCACTGGTCATCCTTTTTGAGGCGGGTGGTCCTGGCTGCCATCGAAATCGACGGCCTCGTAGATCTCGGAAAGCGGAAGTTCGATTCCGAGCTGCGGTAGGGAGATCACCGAGGACAGACCCTCGTAGACGTCCCGTTTGAAGCCTTGGTCTGTTCGTCGGTAGGCGATCACGGCGCAGGCCTTTTGTTCCACCAGCAGATAGAATTCCAGACTGGCAAGAGTTTGGTATGCCTCGGCTTTCTCCCCGAGGTCTGTACGGCGGGTCGATTCAGAGAGGACCTCCACCACGAGAACCGGTCGATCTTGGAAGACCTCGTCTAGGGAGTTTTGTTCGCAAATCACGGAGACGTCGGGGTAGTAGAACCGAGTGTGGTCGGGCAAACGGATCCGAATTTTGGTATCCGAGTTGAAGGCGCGACACGCCGTGCCTCTCAACTGACTGCCCAGGGCGAGGAGAGTGTTCGAGGCCAAGAGGTTGTGCCTGTTGCGGCCTCCAGTCATGGCATAGACCGCGCCGCCGAGATACTCATGCTTGACTTGAGACTCGCGTTCTTGTCGAAGGTAATCTTCGACAGAGACAAGATCTAACTCTGGGGCGGTGCTCACCGGTCTATCATAATCTGCCGTTTTCTGCCTGTCCACTAGACCTGACCAAGGGTTCGCAAGAGCTGCAGAAGTGGCGGTACGGAAGGGGGCGGTGAGATCAGCAAGAAGTTTCCTCGGTGGGTCGCGCGAGTGCCGAAAAGACTGTCTTCTTTCGAGGTTTGGCAACCTTGGTGGGCTCCGGCAACCATATTCTGAATGCTCTGAGGCTGCTGAGCGACCGGTCTCAGGCCCCGACCTTGGGCCCGGCCATCGAGCAGTTGGCCCAAAACATCTCGCGTGGGCAGCGCTTGTCCGAATCTATGCGGCGTCAAGGGCCAAACTTTTCGCCGCTGGAGGTGGCTCTGGTGCGGGTCGGAGAAGACACCGGCAGCCTCCACGGAGTGCTAGAGCGCCTGGCCCATCTCACCGAAAAGAGGCAGGCCCAGCGCCAGAAGCTGGTCTCTTCGTTGACCTACCCGGCCTTCGTCATCGTGCTTTGCGGGCTGCTGCTGATTCTTGCTCCGGCCTATGTTTTCAGCGATCTGCTCGACGTCTTTCGGCAAAACCCCGACACCCTACCCCTGGCCACCAAGGTTTATCTAGTCCTCAACGATCTGCTCACCTCTCCCCTGGTCCTGCTGCTAGCAACGGCCACTCTGGGGGGGATTTTAGGTTTTGCCTTGAGTCGCTACCGCCAGGACCCTGAGTTGCGAGGCAAGGTGGAAGAGTTCGCCCTTAAGATTCCCGGCCTGGGTGAGGTGCTGAAAAACTCCATCTGCAGTGAGCTTTGCCGTGCTCTTTCAGTCTGCTACCGGGCTGGCCTTCCCATCCTCAGCAGTCTGACTCTATGTCGGGAAGCCACCTGGTCAGCGTTGCTGGGTAGCCGCTTGGAGCGCGCCCAAGCCTCGCTCAAGAATGGTTCGACGGTCTGCCAGGCTCTGGAAGAGATGGAGCTCTTGCCCAAGGTGCAACTATCTTTGCTGGTCGCCGGCGAAGAGTCGGGTAAGCTGGGGGAAACCCTCGATCAGGTGGCCGACCAAACGGCCGAAGAGATGGAGTATGCCATCGAGCAGGGGCAAAGTCTCCTTGAGCCCCTAGTGTTGGTGGTGGTCGGAAGTGTGGTGGGGTTTCTGGCCATTGCTATCATGAGTCCCATGCTGAAAGTCGTAGAGCAACTGTGAGTGCGAGTGGCAGAACCACCTCGGGATTCACCCTTCCCGAGATACTGGTGGCGGGGGTCTTGGCACTGTTGGTCCTGGGCCTTGGTTTTGGCTATCTGGTTCCTTCCTTACGCGCGGCGGCAAAGTTCCGAGAGCGCAGCCACTTGCAGCAGCAAGCTCAAGTGATCGTGGCCAAAATACAGCAGGCCGCCCAGCAGACCTCACCTGCTGGATTCAGTTGGAGCGAAGAGCCCAGCGTGGCCATGGCGTTCAACCCCGCAGAAGATTTGCAGGTGCTGCACGGGGTGGTGATTTGGAGTCAGCGATACGAATTCTTCTGGCGAAACCCCGAAGACCGAACCCTGAGAAACTTGCGCTGGCCATTAGGCGAAGGTGTTCTGAGCGGGGATGAGCACCTTCCGGTGCGGGCCAAGCGTCTCTCCCCTTTGCGCCTAGTCGAGATTATCAGCGAGCTGGAATCGAGCAAGGTGTTGTCCTCAGATGTCCGAAATCTAAGCCTGGACCAGCAGGGAACCGAAGGGGAACTACGTCTGCCAGTCTTTGTCACTCTGGAACTTGGACGAGAAACGGTGCAGCCCGGCCAAGAATCGTGGCAAATTTTGCGACAACGCTTTGCCCTTCAGTTGGTGAACCAGCAGTGAAACGGGGTTTCAGCCTGATCGAAGTGATCTTGAGCGCCAGCCTGCTGGGGTTGATTTTTCTTTTTTTGCTTGGGGTGCTCCCATCCACCGGCCTGATGGTCCGCCGAGCCGAACACCAGAGAGAAGCCACCAATCTCGCCCAGCTTCTCATCGCCCAGGCCGAAGCCACCTCTTTCGAACAGTTGGAAAACCTGGCCGGCCAAACTCTGGACCGCAACAATCCTGCTCTGTTCGGGGAATTGTTGGACCCTGCGCCGCTTGCCGATGCCACGCGTCTTGAGCCGGTGGTCACCATAGAGCGAATGCCCCCGGTGGACCGCCTACTGCAGATGCGGGTCACGGTGAGTTGGCAGGTGGGCCCTCGAACTCATCAAGTGACCATGCTGCGTCAGCTCTCCTCGGTGCGGCGATGAACTCGGGTCTGCGGCGCAAGCAAAGACGTATAGGGATCGTGGCCACCCTGTTGCTCTGGTTTGGACTGGCTTTAAGCCCGAGTCTGGCCAACAATTCTGGTCTCGAAGAGTATCTCTCTTTGTGGTTCACCGTGGACCCCCCGGATGCCGAGGTGATCGTTCAGGGCTACTTGACCGGCTCCGACACCTTGGCAGAGACGGTGCACGGGCGACTTCCTCAACCTTTACTGCTCAAACGCAATACAAAAATCACCGAAGTCAAGGTCACTTTTCAGGCGCCTGGCTATCATTCTCGGACACAAACCTTTGAAGTAGCAAATGCTATGCGCAATAGCAACGAAGCCCACTTCCCCGAAAAAGACCAAATCATCTCCTTGGAGCCCATAGCCACGTCCATGCTTCGGTACGCCCTTCTGGCCACTCCCTTTCTGCTGCTGGTTCTAGGTCTATGGGTTGTCAATCGTCAGAAAAGAGCAGCAGAAGAAAAGCTCGAGGCTTGGCTGGAACAGAACACGGTGAAGATTAAGGGGGATGACTGGGTCGGTAAGCAGTTGTCCGATTTTTGGATTTTGGAGCGTTTGGGAAGCGGAGGGATGGCCACCGTCTATCGGGCCAACCGCGATCCTCTGAACCCGAATTCCGAAACGGTAGCCATCAAGGTGATTCACCCTCACGCCACCGACAGCCCAGAGTTCCAAACCCGCTTCAAGCGAGAAGTCATCGTCAGTTCGCGCCTGAGCCACCGAAATATTGTCCGAATCCTCGACTCAGGGGAGTTCCAGGGATCCTTTTTCATGGCCTTGGAATTGCTCGAGGGAAGCGATCTGGCTCAATTGATACCTGTGGAAGGATTCCCCCTCGAGCAAGCCCTGGATTACCTGGAGCCGATTTTTGAAGCCGTAGCCTTCGCTCACCAGCAAGGAGTAGTTCATCGAGATATCAAGCCGGAAAACGTATTGATTGATCATAAGGGAACAGTGAAGCTGGCCGACTTTGGCCTGGCTCGGAAGGAAGAAGGAACCAAGGTCACCCAGACCGGTCATATGGTGGGGACGCCTGCCTATATGAGCCCAGAACAACTCGATGGTGGGGAGTTGCAGCCGGCCACCGATCAGTACGCCTTAGGGGTGATGACCTTTGAACTCACCACTGGTCAACGGCCCTTTCAGGGAGACGACCCCTTCGTACTGATCGCCAAGCACTTGACCCAAGCGCCCCCGAAACCCTCGGAGATCAAACCCGGACTTCCACCGGAACTTGACGCTTTAGTGGAGCACCTAATGCAAAAGCAGGTTGAGGACCGGTTCCCGAGCATGGACGAGGCCTTGCAGGCTTTGAGAGCATTGCGGACCCTAATTCCGCCGAAGCAACCCCAAGAGTAGCTCCTCAGCAATCGCTAGAAAACCCGCCGATAGAGGATCCTGGGGCGATCAGCGTTCATCAAAAACTCGTTGGGGGTCAGCTGATAGTTGACGTCGATGTCCGTGTAGGGAGGTTGCTCAAGATGCTGGATCACTTGGAGGAGGTATTGCCGGTAGGCCTGCTGGTTTGGTGGAGTGCCCTTCAGATTGTCGATATCCAAAAGGGCCGGCACACCTCCCGTATTGATAAGAGCCATCTCTTCGGCCAACGCTTCCGCACTGCTATACGTTCGAAAAACGTAAGCCGCAGAGCTTGGGTCGTCCATCCCTCCCGATCCTATTCTCCCTACCCAGTGGTAGCGATACACGGGTTGCTCGTTGACCCAGTGCACGCTGATCGCGCCCATATCGTCCTGATCCCAGTTTGATCTCAAAAACTGCTCGTGTTCCAGATCGAGCACATTGGAAACATGGCGAATCGGGGCTCTCGGACGATTGCTCGGCTCCACCCCCGTCGCATAGCCCTCCTCATCTCTTTGAAGACCCTCGCCGCCGGGCACATAGAATCTGGGCACTACAGCGTACACCATTTTGCGATAACGGGGGTTGATGTTCACATTGCTGTAGAGGATGTTGCAGTCTTCGATCACTGTGCTGGCCCCGTCATCCACCATAAACCCTCCAAGCACAGTGACTTTGGAGGCTTCGAAGGGCCCCTTGGTGTACAGCAAACCCTGGAAGAGCGAACGGTCAGGGTGATCGCCTGAAAGAGAAATTCCTCCACCGCTGAGCACCGCCACCTGCTCATTGCTCTCCAGGTTCACCGCTCCTTCGAAGCTCACCTTACCGAGAACCGCCACCGCCCCTACCCCCCGGAGGGGACCTCGGACAACTAAGTCTCCATCCACATAAAGAAAGGCGTTGTCGAGTTCGATAGATCCCGAGACGATCAAGTCTCCTTGGTGGCGCACATTTCCGATGAGGGAAAGGTGGGCTCCTGGGGCGGTCAAGGATTCGTAGTGGGTGTTCTCGTTGATCTTGGGGTCGAAGCGTTCCAGGTCGAAGCGCGGTAAGGGAGCCTTTTGACTCCATGGGCTGCGAACCTCGCCTTCGATGCGGGCCCCGTTCACCCGAACCCCACCGAAGGCCTGAACATCCCCGGTCACCCGCGTTCGGGGGTCCAGAACACAAGCTTCGCTGAGCTCACTGTTGCTGATCAGATGGCCTGGTCCAAGGTCTTCTTCCGAGAGATCGAATCCGCTCCCCGGGGTCCAGGGGCGGCCCCCATCGTCCTCATCATCGGTGGTGAAGGAACTGATCAAAGAGTTCTTCACCGTCACCGGACCATCGCAGGCCATGGCCACCGGAAAGCTTGGAATGTGCAGGACCACTTCCACCGTGCGCCTGACTCCTGCGGCTTCCCCCACCCCCAACAGATGGATGGTCTGGTCCGGAAGCTGGCGCTCCCAGCCCTGACGGCTGTCTCCCAGAAAATTGTTGGTGGAAAACGGCACTCCCAGATTACGCTGAAAAGTCAGAATGCCCCGGCTTCCGGCAGGCAACCCCGGACCGCCCGGCAACTCGATGGAATCTTGAAAGCCGAAGTCCTCCTGAATGAGTGCCAAAGCCTCCTGTACCACGGACTCGGCCAGATTCTCCGCCACGGCCATGGAGGTGGCCCGAGAGGCTAGGCGCAAACTGGACACGGAAACAGCAGCGGTAGTGAAGGCGGCCAGTAAGGCTAAGGCTGTAACCAGGAGGACGAAACCCATGGTCTGTCCTCGGACGCCGTCAAATCGCACATGAACATCCAAACTCACCGCTCAAGTTTAGCACGCTTATGGAGAAATTTCTGGACCTACTCAGCAAGGACGAAGTCTCCAAGCTCTCTACTCTCATCAGGGCCGCGAGACCAGGAACTCAAGGCTTCAAAAGGAAACCTGCAAGCATGACAAAGATCGACTGGAGCTATCACCGCAAGGGTTGAAAAAGCTGCACCAAAGCGCAAGAGTTTCTTGCCGCAAAGCAAATTGAAGTGATGGAAATCACCGACTGCAAGAAGACCCCCGTGGGACCTTCCGACTTTGAAAGTCGCCTCTCCACCTGCACTGAAGTGCTGATCACCAAAGGGAAGAAGTTGCTGCGCCTGGATCCCAAAACCGACGGGGAGGAAATCTTGGCTCAGGCCATCGGTCGATCAGGCACCCTGCGGGCCCCCACCACTCAGCAAGGAGAACTCCTCATCGTGGGGTTCAGCGAAGAAGCCTACTCTCAATTGAGCTCCTGAGCCTCCTAGTTCTCGCTTTTGGGTCGGCGAGGCAAGACTCGGTAGACTCGCTGCTGTTCGACCTTGAGATAACCGTTCTGGGCCAACCATAGGAGATCGCCTTCCAGCTTCAACAAGTTCCGCTCCCCTTGGGCCAAGCACTCCAAGAGAGCCTCTAGACGCCCCGAGTTCCCCAGGCGCCCGATCAGGGCATCCTCCATCGCACCCTCGGAGCACGATCCGTGAAAGGCCTTCGAGGCCTCCTGACCCAGCACCAACTCTACCGCAGCTCTCAACAGTTCGGCTCGAGTGGGCTCAGTCTGACCCACCTCCGTTTTTTTAGTCCTGCTGAAACTGGGGTCCAGAGGCAGCCAGACCGGCCCCAATTGGTTCTCCAGCAAGACCAGAACGATGTTGTGGTCGCATCTGTGAATCAGCCCCCTCTCCAAGGCCCAAACATCCGCCATAGCGCAGGGGATGCCCACCAACCGCAAGATCTCCAGGAGCAAGATGCTGAGTTCGACGCAGCTCCCGCCCCCGAGAAACTGGCCGTCTGCTGCAGCATGCAGCCCCCTCAAGAACAGATTCTCACCTCCGAGGCCCCGAGTCAGCAGTTCGTCCCTTTGGAAGTTTGGGTGCTCGCGAAAACTCAGATCGTAGCGATAATGACCCACCACGAAGGCCAAAGCATCCTGAGCGGTTCTCGAATCGGACTCACGGGCGGCGCGATGGAAGGAAACCCAATCTTGGACTGGAGGGGGGAGAGTTTCCAGCTTGATGCTGGAACGCAGCAACTCAACACCGGGACTCGAATGCGAACGACAGCTTGAATAGTCCGGAGGCACTCCGAGCTCTACCTGGTAGACGATTTGAGCCTGTGGGCCCTCGGCTTTCAGGTGAAACTGACCGTACTTTCCTGGGCCGATCAGGGTGCCGCCTCCGGCGACCATGGGTGCCCCCGTCAAACGAGAGCCTAAAGGCATGGGCAGCGGGTCTTCGGGATGGAAGAGGCGACCGGAAAACTCCAGTGTCCGCCCAGAAGGAAGGCTCGGTCCTGGTTCCGGGAAATCAGTGGGGTAGTAGCACTGGCCTCTGGAGTGAAAACTGGTGAATATCTGATTCAGGCAGTACAGGTCCTGGCCTTGCAAGTTCTTGTTGCTGACCACTAAGTGGCACTCAGGAGGGTTTCGATAACTCTCATCGGCAGTCTCCCCAGGATTGAGTCGAGAGCTGTTGAGACCTAGGACCGGAGTGGAGAGCATGCGACCAACCTTCTCCCGGATCTTGGCACTCAAGGTGACCTTGGGTTCCCTCATCACAGCTGGCTGAAATCCCCCTTCTGAGGGCGAGAACGAGCCTGGAGAGGTGAGAGCCCTCGGCTGCGCCGAGAAGGACGAGAGGTTGGGCTCGGCCGGGGTCCCTCCCGCCGCCTGACGATTTTCTTTGAGCCAATGCTCTAGGCTCTGAGCCTTGAGCATTTCGTCCAAGGTGGTCAGCAGAGCTTCAACTGGTGCCACCACCCCCAAAAGCTCCAACAGCTCCCTAGCTCCCTCTGGTCCTCGAACCTGATGGGTTCGCCACGGCGACCAGTCTAGGCCCGACAGCTCTGGAAACCTGCGCTCAAGCTCCCGAGTCAAGCCGTAGTCCAAGATTTCTCCTAGTCGCTCTTGAAGGCGCGCCCCGGGTCTGCTCTCAGGGGATGAGGGGTTCGGGAAGTGACGCTGGTCGAGATAGGCATCCATTCCCTCGCGGTCAGCCCAGGGGATTAGCAAATTCAAAAGATCCACCATACCCTCGGAGGAGGGTCCTTGATAGACAAGCTCCAGCAGGCCTTCAGACAGGGAGACGGCGTGCTCCCTGGGTCGTTGCACGGCGGCCGCCGAGAGCAGCAGCTCTCTTTTCTCGGGGTCGAAAACAGCCGCGGCCTCCACCGCTACTTCGGCCACTCTAGGCAGGCGATAGGTCACCCTGAGTTCCTCGAGGACCCGGAGCCGGCCCTGACCGGCCAAAACTCTCAGTCGGGAATCAGCCAGCCACTCTCCGGCTTCCCACTCCGGCCGGGCGGCCCTCAGCCGAGGTAGAACGCCCTCAAGACCCCGGAGCAGGCGGCGGAAGGCGACCACTTCAGCTCCCATCCCCTGGGTGAGATCCCGGCCGGAAAGGTCGGGATGCACGGTGTAGGCCTCTCTGAGAAGAGGAATCCCCAAGCGATCGTAGAGTCTATTCAAGGCGCTCGAAAGATCCTGCTCGACCCCTTCATCGGCCAAATACAGGCGACCTGAGGAGGCGAACAAAGCCACCAAGGTTGGAGAATTGCTCCTCACCAAACCTGGCTCTTGGGCCGAAACTGCCGTGGCTTCGCCGTTCTGGGCCGAGCGGGCCGGGATCACCCTCCAGTGCTTGGCCGGAGCGGCCTGCTCATGGCCCCCCAGCACGGCTAGGCTTGCTCTGAGCAGCCGGGTTAGAGACTCGCAGAAGGGCTCGGAGTCCATTTCCTTCAAAAAATCGAGGACCACCCGAGGAGTGACCTCGGCGGGGATCTCAAAGAGGGTCGCCAGTTTGGGATAGCGTTGGTGCACCCCCT
>JBJHCR010000033.1:0-7923 GCA_050486105.1 Vulcanimicrobiota bacterium | reverse complement strand
TGACCGATACTCCCCCTCATCAGTCCAAATCCAAGGGCTCCCGGAAAAAGCGTTGCGAAGATAGCCAGGCTCCACTTTTTTCGAGGCCAGAGCACCTTCCAGAAAGGTGTACACCCGCTGAGAGACCCGAATCCCCAAGGCGGCCTGCCGCAGCAGATGGCGCCCCACCAGCATAGGGTCCAGGTGAGCTTCCTCCTTGAGCCCGAGGCGACGAGCCAGAGCCACCGATAGGCGGCGCCTAGGAAAAAGCTCGGGAGACTGACCCACCAAGTCTTCCATTTCGCCACTCTGAACGAACATCTGAGCCGGCAGACGCAAATTTCCGTCTCCCCCCATCAACCAGGGGACGCAAGCCAACACCTCCCAGTGGGTCTCGAGCTCTTCAGGACGATTCTTCCAAGCCCACTCCACCAAAGCCAACAGCGCTTCCCCGTCTTCCGGGGTGAACCCAGCAGACAAGTCCAAGAGTTGCTGGGCCGGGGGAAGATACGAAAGTCCCAGCTTTCTCAAAAAATCTATCAAGGTCCCCTCAGATTGTGATTCCAACCTCAAAGGAGACAAGCTCCGCAGTTCCCGATACCCGTTGGGTGGGAGGTAGCCCTGGTGAAGATCGCTGCCGTCGGGCAAGGGGATCATTCCGCTCAAAGCAGCCGAGGGCAGAAGCTCTCGAATCTTCTCCCCATCCAGATGAGCCCCGATGGTGGCCAGAGCCTCCAAGACCTCCCAGCTCGGCCGGGCCAAATAGGAAGGCCAAAGCCGCTCTCCCAGCAAGAGCTCCGGGCTAGAGCGTTGTAGGCGAAGCAAAGAGGCCAGGCGTTCCAAGAGTTCCCTGGGGATCTCCGGATGGGGTGTCCAATCCCCGGCAAGACCCGGAACCTGGAGGTCCCAGACCAGCTCAGTCAGTCGTTTGAACTCTCCCAAGCTGTTCAACCATAAGGGCGAACTCAACAGAGTTTCTCGACTGTCCGGATGAAAGGTCACCGAATGAAGCAAGGAGTCTAGAGCTTCGTAGAAAGCTTGGCGAATCTCGGACTCCCCAGCCCAAGGAAGGTAGCTCTCCAACAACCGAGTGCCCTCCAGGATTTCGCAATTCTGCAACTGTTCGGCAGAAGAGTCGGGGTGAATCAGGGCCGAAACCAGGGAGGAGCGGCTCAGCCAAAGGTAGGCTGGCTTGGGAGCCCGGAAAAGCGGAACGTCTCGCAAGAAACCGGCAGCATCCACCGCAAAGTCTCTGTAGCGCAAATGAGAGGCCACCGCATCGACCTTGGCCACACTGTCACACCAGTCCGGCTGCTCGCTGATCGGCGCTCCCACCCGAACCTCGAGTTCGATGCACCTTAGCAAGAACTGCTCCGAGGTGTTCGGAGGGAAGAGTTCCATCAGGCCTTCCTGACCCGGCACCGGTCGCCGCCCCCCCCGACCGGTGAGCTGGCCCAATTGGTCGCTCGGGGGTAGCTCCTGGCCGCTTGTCACCTCCCCATCGACGGTCAGCCAGACGGGAAGTTTCTTGCGGCGCTCGGTGGAAACGGTGCTCAAAAGCTCTTCTTCGCAGCTCAAGAAAAGAGCCTGTACCTTCGGCAATACCTCGACTCTTGGCGGTTCTTGGAGCAGACTCTCCACCAATTCAGGTAAGCTCAACGGGGCAAATTGCGCCACCTCGAGGAGAGGCCAGATCCGCTTGGTCTCTCCAGCAGTGAGAACCGGAAGACTTAAGCTCGCAAAAATCTCGACAAACTCGGGGTCGGCCACCAACAGACCGTCTCGAAACCTATGCTGCCTCTGGTTCCGGACCAGAGGCAGAGCAGCTCCTGGCCCAAAAATGGGACATTCAAACAGGCGCTCGAGTTGATCCCGGGAGAGGCACCAAGCCTTCCCGGCCAACCAGTCTAGGGTGGCGGGAATATCCAGCTTCTGGGGCTGAGTCTCCAGCTGCCCCAAGAGCACATCAAGATTGGCCTCGGGCTGATAGCGTTGCAGCTCAAACTTCTCCACCACCCCCGCCGAAAGACACTCGGGGGCCAGCGCCGGCAGGTAGGTGAGCAGTTCCTCCAGACCTTCCACGCTGAACCTCCATAAGGAATTGAGGGTGCGTCGGTCGCCCTGGGTGCTCTGAAATATCGGCAGCGAAACTAGAGTCTGGATCGCAGTGGCCGTGGGCTGCCAGCAGGAGCGGGCCACCGCTTCGAGCAGCAGCTCTGCGGCTTCAGCGGACAGCTCCTCCCAAGCCAAGGCCTCCAGAGCTTGCGACAGATCCATGCGGGGCCACCCGAGCTGCTCCAGCAGCTCCTCGATCCCCTCATCTTCTGCCAGAAAGCGCCCCTTGGGAAAGAGCTCGGCGGGCACGTCCGGGTCTAGGACAGTGATCGTTGGCTGCTCGGAGTCGAAAAGAGGAGCGGCCAAGGGCCCCAGCTTCCCTTGGCAGTCTGGAAAGAGGGGGCGCTGGAAAAACTCCCGGATCATCCCGGGAGAGGCCCCTTTCAGGAGGCGGTACAGCTCATTAAGGCGGACAACCTCGGCGCCCTGGCTGTCCAATAAAGCCAGCAGCTGCTCCCAATCCAGGCGCGACATCCCCAATCTGTTCAAGAGAGTCGAGCAATGGGAAAGTTCAGCCAACTCCAGGTCCACATGTCTCGGTGGATCGGTGAACAGTTCTCCCCAACCGGGGTCAAGAACGACCAGCTCCTTCGGGGCAGCAGGGCAACCTAAGTGGTCGAGGAGGACCGGAACCTCCCGCAGCACCGAAGGCTCACAGTCCCGATTTAAAAGGCGGTGCAGCTCGTTCCAAGCCTGCCGACCTGCACCGTCACCGTCACCGTCTCTGTCTTGCAGAGCCAAGGCGAAAGGGAGGCGCCCCTCGGTCAGCTCCAACAACAAAGCTTCAAGATCGAACTCCTGCCCCCCGAGTTCTTGAATCCATCGCCTGAGCCTGAGGTCTTCGAGGTGAACGACGCCATCGGGAAGCTGCTCGATTTGGTAAAACTGGCTCAAATCAGGATGCAAAAGTCGAACGTCCCGGCCCGGTCTTCGACTTCCATCTGGGCTTGGGAACAGAGGCAAAGGGGCCAGCAGATCCACCAGGGTGGTCGGCAGGTGGACGAACGATTCCGAGAGGGGATCTTCTGGAAGGGGGAGCCGGCTCAACGACCGGTACCCCAACTCCGAGTCTTGGGCGAACGCCCCAGCCAGCAGGGGGGCAAGGGTGGCGATGAGACCGCGGTTCCAATCGGAGTCGGGGTCCAAACGCTCTCGGTCCACCGGGACATCGAAGTGGCTGCTGACCACGAAGCGCAAGCCCGACTCTTCTAAGACCGGCAGAAAGCTGTAGAGAGAGGTCCCCAAAGGCAGCTCATCCTCGGGAAGAGCGACCCTCACCTCGGCTACCTGGGCCTTGCCCACTGGTCGCGCCCAGGGGTGGCGATAGCTGCCCACCAAGAGCTGATAGGTGCGTTGCTCTGGACCCCAACTCAAGCGATGGCGGGAGCCCCCCAAATGGTCGAGGCTCAAGCGATGCTGCTGGGCTCCGCGAACAAAAACGATCTCTTGCAGGGAGGGGAGATTCAGCAATAGAGCTGGGTCGAGCTCTAGAGCCCGACCCCACAGCTCCTCGACTTCGACTCCCTTCTTCAGGGGCAGCTCCAGAACGGTCTGCCCGGCCTCCTCCGACCCAGCCAGAGGACGGGGAATGGAGATGTCGGCGATCTCAAAATGGAAAGGACCCGAGGACAGCCGTGGACGGTCACTCACTTGATAGACCGACTTGAAGCCCACCCCAAAGTAGCCGATCTGGCTGCTCTTCTTGGTGGTCTGCCCGATGGACAGCAGGCCCACCAAATCCCGAAAATCGAAGGGGACTCCATCGTTGATGACGGTGATCTGATGGGGCTCGAAGCGGGCCTCAAGAAGGGTGGCCCCGGCGTCGTCGGCGTTCTGCAGCAACTCCAAGAGGAAGTGACCGGGATCGGTGTACACCTGCTGGGCCAGCAGCCTCTCGGCGTTGGCCTGAGAGACGTCTCGAGGTCGAGCCGCCAATAAGCGTAGGGCCTCGTGGGCTGCCTGTTGGTGGATGGGAGTCCAGGCCACCCAGGCTTCGGGGTGGGCCCTCTCCAGGCGTCGTTGAGCGCTGCCCGAAACCCGCATCAGCAGACTCGGTGAAGGCGGTGACCCGGTCCGCAAAAGCTCTTCTGCCTGGGCCTCTACCTTGGCTCCCAAAGCCTCCCATCGCTTGAGATCCCGGCGTCTGAGGTAGCGATCCAACAGACAAAAAGAGACCAAGTGATCGAGGGTCGCCTGCTCCCAGGCACTTTCTACCGCCTGCACCCAGAACGGCTGCTCCAAGAGCGACCCTAGCACCACCGGTGGCAAGATCAGCAACTCGGAGCCCGAAAGGGGGAAACCTGACTCTGCCATCCGGCGGCTCAAATGCAACAGCGGGCCACTGTCTGGGCTCCCGGCGCAAAGCCGCCAAAGCTCCGACCCGGTTTCCGAGGTCAGCCGTTCATCGAGATAAGCCAGCTGTTCTTCGAGCAGCCACTGGGAGAACGTCTCCTGGGACACAAGTTGGAGCATAGGAGTTGAGAAGACCGCCTGGTTCGTTCCTAGTGCAACGTCCGTGAAGTTCGTCCCTACCAATGGTGGTCAGGCGCCTCTGTCGCAAGGAGAAGCGAATGTTTAATACCAGGCGTATTTGAGTGAGCTTCGACGCCGCGAGAGAGGATGCATGGCCGCCAGGACTAGGGATGAATTTTGCGGACGTTGTACAAGCCTCTTCGTGGGGACCGGCAAAAGACCTCGGGAACGCCCTCAAGATAGCGGTTCACGAGCAGAAGTGCGTTGCACACGGCCCTAGGCTGAACGTTCTCCGCACTTGAACGGATTCCAAACACGTTGGAAGCCAAAGTTTTCAAAGTGACTAGCGTTGCGAGTGACGAAGGTCGTTACTCCGTGGTGTAGGACCGTCAGAGCTAGGCGGGCGTCGATTATTTGTCGGCATCCAAATTCTGAATAGGAGGCCAGGTCCCAGACCTGCTCCATAATCGGGGCGGACTCCACAATGCGCCAACGGGGATTGGCGCGCCATCTTCGGCATACCTGAGCCGCAGCGGCGGCGCTGAGGGGTTTGCTGAGAACGGCCGGATTTCTGAGCAGGATGTAGAGTTCCACCAGAACGAGATCGCAGAGGACTACGTCTTGAGAAGAAGCCAAATCGGTGAGGACAATGCTGGCTCGCTGGTGTTCTGGGCAGTCACTGTTGAACCCGTAGAGGAAGATGTTGGTGTCGATAGCGATCAAAGGCGAGCATCCGAACTGTCCGCCAGGTCTCGCCACTGCTCGGGTTCCAACAAAAATGGACCCACGGCTTGAGATCCTGGAGGCGCCCAATCTTCTTCGCGGACAGGATAGCAAGAAACCATATACTCCGCACCTCGACGCAAGACTTCAGCCACACTCCACTCCTGCTCTTCGGCTAGGCGCTTGACCTCGGCGTAAAGGGTTTCCGGGAGCTGCACTTGCGTTCGCTTCATGCTGTCAATTGTACAGCGCTTCATTTTCAACGTCAACTTGGAGTCCCAATAGGAGTGCTCTTATAGCCTTGGGAATGCCCAGAATGGTTGCTCTGCAAGGATGATCGACTCGCACCTTTCAAATAGGGTGTGCCCCAAAGACCCTCGGGATCCCCAGGAACCTCAACGTCTAAGACTCCACCTTGACTAATTAATCGTAAAAATGCGATAATGCACTTCTTACAAGGGACGTTCGTTCCCTCGGAACATCCGGAGAGCGAGGAGCAACACATGGATTCACCAGTCGAGATCATCAAGAGCAAGTACGGACAAACGGCAACCTTAGGATTGAGCAGTGAACAGTCCGGGGTCAAGGCTGTAGCCGAGGCCTTCGGGTACAGTGCCGAAGAGTTGGCCGCCATTCCGGCCGAAGCCAACATGGGGCTCTCTTGCGGCAACCCCATCGCCACAGCCCGATTAAAGTCGGGAGAAGTGGTGGTGGATCTCGGCTCTGGTGGAGGGCTGGACGTTTTCCTGGCCTCCCAGCAGGTGGGGCCCGGCGGGCGCGCCATCGGGATCGATATGACCCCTGAGATGTTGGAACTGGCTCGACGCAACGCCCAAATGGGACCCGACGGTAAGCCCTATGAAAACGTCGAGTTCCTGCAGGGTCAGATCGATGACCTTCCCCTCCCCGACGCCTCGGCGGAAGTGATCATCAGCAACTGCGTCATCAATTTGGCCCCCGACAAGAACCAGGTCTTCCGAGAGATGTTTCGAGTTCTCAAGCCGGGCGGGCGAGTGGCGGTGTCGGACATCGCCCTCAAAAAAGCCCTCCCCGAGGAGGTCGGTCAGAACATCTTGGCTCTGGTGGGTTGCATCGCCGGTGCCATCTCGGTGAGCGAATACCAGGAAGGATTGAAGGCGGCCGGGTTCCGAGAGGTGGTGATCATCGACAGCAAAGCAGACCTGAATGCCTACGCCATGGTCGAGGGCGTTTCTTGCTGCAGCGATTCCGGTCAGCAGAGTGCCTCCTGCTGCCAACCCGAAAGACCCGAAGAATCGCTGCACCAGCACCTCAGAGGCCTTCTGGCCAAGTACGACGTCAACGACTACGCCGCCTCGGTCAAAGTCTTTGCCTTGAAGGGCGAATGAGGACCCTTCCTAGAGAGCATCGACATAGTCTGCCAGACGAAGGTGCGCTTAACCTACCACAAAAGGGTTCTTTTTCACTATAGAGAACACAAGCACATGAAACATCTTGCCTTAAGGTTCTTGGTCTTCGCTTGGCTCTTGCTCGCCGTGACTGGCTGTCAGCAAACTACTCCTCCCAGCAGCGAACAAGCCGGCTCCTTAGCCCAGGTCGAGAGCAACCAAAAAATGACGGTAACACACGACGGTCGTCCCACCACCGCCCCCATGACCAGGGAGGTCAGAGAAAGCACCCCTGAAGAGACAGCGATGCTGGACAAGGTTTCTGAGACCTTGACTGAAGAAACCGCAGAAGGCTTCCACGAACGAGGGACCTTGTACCTCATGGTTGGGGAAGAGGCCGGCATCACCGAGGCCTACGAACGGGCGGCCCAAGACTTCACTCGCTCGATAGAACTGGATCCGAAGTTGCTGGGAGCCTACAACAATCGCGCTATGGCCTACATACGGATAGGAGATGCCGAGGCCGCTCTGGCAGACTTTGATCGAGGCTTGGCCCTGGAGCCTGGTCAAGCCGACTTGCACATGAGAAGAGCCTCGGTTCTCTCGAAGTTGGGCCGCGATCAAGACGCTATAGAATCCTATGATGTGGCGGTGGAATTGGGCCAGGTGGACGCGGCCTTCAATAGAGGCAACGCTCATCTTCGTCTTGGCCAAGAAGACCTTGCGAAACGCGACTATCTTTTGGTGATCGAAAAATCGCAGCAGCCTCAACTCGTGGAGGCCGCAAAAATGAATCTAGAATCTTTAGAATAAGTGAACCCAGAAGATGGAGGCCCTCTGACGGTGCCCCTATCATCTGGGTTCACAATTCAAAGTGGTCAGAGACGGTTTTCAACCATCATCACGCAGGTATCATACTGACCTCAATGGGAACCCCTTTTGAGATACTGTTGTAGACCGGAGAGAATACGTGCACGGCTTCGAGGAGGTCTTCAAGTTCCTCGGGGGTGGCGTCTCCTTTGATCCTAAACCCCATGCGAATGCCTTGGTAGCCAGGGCGAACCGTCTGGTCGAGATTCAAGAGACCGCGGACGTCGAGGTCTCCTTCCAAGTAGGACTCTACTTCTTGCAAGCGTATCCCTCGGAGCGCGGCGTGGTAGGCGAGCGTTGTGGTGACGCAACCGGCCAGCCCATGCAGCAGATACTCCACCGGGTTGGCCCCTCGATCTTCACCCAGGAGCACCGGGGGCTCGTCACAGTCGAACAC
>JBJHCR010000032.1:0-32317 GCA_050486105.1 Vulcanimicrobiota bacterium | reverse complement strand
CCTCGTAGTACCAGGCGACTCCCATGTCGCGTTCAGGGTAGAAAAAAACGGTGACGTCGCTTCGTTCGATGGTCTCCATGGCTCGAGATGTGCGGAAGCCTTCCCAACCGAAGGGCACCTTGAAACGTCCAACCCGGAACAACGAATGCTCGGACACCGCAAAGTTCAAGTTGGCATCGAGTATCAAGAATCGGCCCGATTGGGGGTCGATATTGAGCTCTGAGTCGAAGAATACGTCGGGATTGAAATCTGCCCTTAAGGTTGGCCGAAATCGTCGGACAAAGCCTCGACCTTCGGCAGGAAAGGGAGCCAAGCCGTTTCCAGCGGGAAGAAAGTTGCCGATGCGGTTGGAGCCGAGGTCCGGCGAGTCGTACTGGAATTGGATCTGCCCATTATGCGTGAAACGGGGATAGGGCCTATGGTCATCTGTGGGGATGACCGTGTCTCCGTGGAACGGAGGTTCCTCGAATGGGTTTGGTTCTCTTGGGACAAGTTCGGCCTTGTCCTCGGGGTGTTGGAGCCAGAGTTCACTTTCTGCTTCCTCGGGCCAGAGTTCTGACGAGCTGCTCCAAAGCAGGTCGTCCTCAGAGAGACCTTCTCGGGAGCAAGGCAGGTTCTCGAGTATTGGCTGGCAACGACCTGGAGATGCGAGCAGACAAACCAGGGTCAGAAGCACCAAGGAAAGTGCGACCTGGGGATAGCAGTTCGAGTTTTGTTGAATCAGAAAGCGAATCGCGAGACCTCTCGGGAAAGGTGATGGAAGGAGAGCAAGAAGCGCAGGCCTCTGATTGATGGCGCCCAAGATTAATTTTTGCTTAAGAACGGTCTTCCTGCGCCAGGACACAGATTTCCTATGAGCCTGAAGTTGGCAAGCCTGGTACCAAAATGCCCTCATCTGTCGAGATTCCGGGCTCCTAGGGAGATCGGTGCCACTGGAGAAAGGTATAGAATTATGAAACATCAGTATTTGGCTACTCTCCTTCTTCTTTTGTTGCTTGCACCGGGCTCGGTCCAGGCTGGCCAAGAACCCGACGATGGGGGCGTTCGGCATCAGCGAGAAGAACTCAAGCTCCTAAAGGGCGATCCCGATGGCCATCTCAGGCCTGACGATGCAGTAAAGAGGAATGAACTCATTGAACTCATCGACCGCAATCAACGAGACTTGGAGTCAGACACCCAGCACTTGGCTCCCAAGACCGGCGTTCGAGAATTGCTTGATCTCCTGCAGCAAACTCAAAGAGATGCCGATAGCCTAGAGGAACGGGTGACTGAAATAGAGTTAGATCAAGATCGCCTGGACCAACGGGAGGAGCATCTTCCTCGCCCCAGCTTGTAAAGGTTAGGGTCGAAATGGGAAATACTCTGCGAGGGTTTCACGAAGAAATCTCATGAAGCCAATTTGATCTGGGCCGATTTGCTGAAACATCACTCCATCGTACCCCGCCTGCAAGCAGTTCTCGAAAAGCTCTCGATAAACTTCTGAGGAGTTTCCGCATATGATGCTGGCTGCGACCTCTTCCTCGCCGATACTTCGAGTCGCTTCTTCGAACTCTTCGGGCTGGGAGAGTGAAGTAAACAGTGTTCCAGGGAGCGCAACCACGGGCCAAAGTCGGTGGGCCATTTTTCTGGCTTCAGATTCCTGCTGGTGCCAGCAGACGGTGACCTGAGTTACTCTGGGACCCGGCGACTTTCCGAGTTCGAGACAGCGGGCATGGTATCGGTGACTCACCGAGGGGTCTCCAGCCAAAGTGATCAGTCCATCTGCGAGTTCGGCTGCCAGTTGGGTGGACTTTGGGCCAGAAGCAGCCAGAAAGATCAAGAAAGGGCCACGATTCCCATAAAGACGGGCCTTCTCTATGCGGTGGTGTTCACCAACGAAGCTGACCAACTCTCCGCTCCACAGTTTTCGCAGGCAGTGCACAGCTTCTCTCAGGCGGGCGCTTCGCTCTTCAAAGGGTGGCCAAGGTTCTCCAGTGATCCCCTCGTTCAAGCGTTCTCCAGTGCCCAAGCCAAGAAAGAATCGACCACGCGAAAGTTCTTGAACCGTGGCTGCCGCCTGGGCCAAGGTGGTGATGTGGAGACGGCTGCCGGCGCAGGTCACGGCGCTGTAGAGTGAAATCTCCTTTGTCCTGGCAGCCACCGCTCCAAGCAGTGGCCAGAGTTGGCTGGCATGACCCTGTTGCCGATTCCAGGGATGAAAGTGATCTGAGATAAAAAGTGCCCCGAAGCCCAGTTTCTCGGCCTGGACGGCGGTGTCCACCAGCAACGATCCGGGATGCTCCTCTCCAGCCAAGACGATGCCCACGGGTCGGTGAGGAAGCCGCTCCTTTCGACGCTGTGAACTCTTCAGGCTTCAGTGTCCTCAAGGTCCCCAGCGTTCGTTTCATCCGTGCTGTCGAGGTCGTGCTCCCCGAGGTGAAACCGGACCACGGAGTAACGGAAGGGATGATGACTGTCGTTGGTCAAGGCTAGAATTTCGCCGGCAGACCGCTCAAAAACTTGGCCGGCAGTGGGCCGATAGATCCGGTCTCCAATTTGCATTTGGGCTCCGGCCGACAAGAGAACAGTCAAAAATTCGTGCCGACCCTCGTGACGATGGGCGGGAATGTAGCCACCGGGAGCGACTTCCACCATGGAAATCCTGGTATGGGCTTGGCCACCTGGGGCGGGGAAGATCGAGGTTTCTTGGACCCCAAACTCTAGGGGGGTCCACTTGAGTTTTTCTGGATGGATTGCTGACATGTTCTCTCTCCTAGCTGAATCTGCCTGAACGTTCCAGGATTTCGACCTTGTATCCGTCGGGATCAGTGGCGAAAAAAAAGCGTCCGAGCAGTCGTCCTTCGTGTTCGAGCGCCTTTATTTCTCCTGGGTGTTCGGCCACGGCATTGTATTTCGAAAGAGTAGACTCGAGTTGGTCGGTGACCAGGGCGAGATGGCCGTACCCGTCGCCAACTTCGTAGGGCAGAGTTCTATCGTGATTTAGGGTTAACTCAAGTTCAAAATTGCACCCCGGGGCTCGGAGATAGACCAGGGTGAAGGCCTCAAAAGCGTATCGGGCATGCTCAGTCAGCCCGAGAACCTCCGCATAGAAAGCCAAAGACCGCTCGAGGTCGAGGACCCTAAGGCAACTGTGAATCATTCTCATGGCTGAAGGGATGCGCCAAGTTTCTTTGGGTTTCCTGGTCTTCCATACTATAGAGGTTTCGTCAGATCTTCAGCCAACCTTAATGATTGGTGCCCGCAGCAACCAGCCGGGCAACAAGACTAGGCTAAGGGGACGAAAATGCGTATCAAATTAACCTTGTTGGCACTGATTTTTCTGGCTTTTCAGGCGTTGCCTGTGTGGGCCGAATCCGTCGTAGTCTCTGGGCGTCACAGCAGTAGGGTGGTGGACGGACAGAATAAGACGGTGGTGATCGAAACTGAGCACAGTTTGGTTCAGGTGAAGGGTGCCGCCAAAAAGATCGAGATTCGAGGGAAGCACAACACCGTGGTGCTGGATTCTGCTCAGGAATTGCTTTTGCTGGGGCGACACAACCACATCTCCATCGCTTCGGGCAAGCCTCAGATCATGGACCACGGCAAATACAACGTGCTGAGTTACGGGGGAGGGAGCTCTGTGCAGAACTCCACTGAAATCACCTCTTCAGGTGGTGTGGTGCAAGAACACGCCAATTCTGGTGGAGACGTGGTCATCGACGGAACTTCAACCATCAAGACCTACGAAGGGAATGGTCGGAACTTTACCGTCAACGGTACCAGCAACTCGATCACCATAAACGGTCAAGCAGGGAGGTTGGTGGTCAACGGAACCAGCAACCGAATCCACGTCCAGAAAGCGGCGAGAATTCAGACTAATGGAGTGAACAATGCCGTGACCTACCAAGAAGGACAGCCCGACATTGAACGGTCCGGTCTGAACAACACCGTCGAGCGACGCTGACAGACTCCCCTAGGCAACTTGGAGGTGCTCACGTGAAGGCAATTTGCCAGACGTTTTTGATGACCCTGGTCCTGACCGTCATTGCTGCAGCTGAGCCCGTGGCTCGGGTTCAAAGCTTGGAAGGGTCGGGGAACCTTTTTGTCAAGGGTCCAACTTCAAAGTCTTGGTATAGGGCTCACCTGGAGATGGATAGCAGGGTGGGAGACCACCTAAAGACCGATCCTGAGAGTTTGGCCACATTGCGCTTCCTATTGGGCGGCCAGGTGAATCTGGATCGCAATACCGAGATTTCCATCATAGGGGAGCGGGATATCTCGGTGGAGAGCCAGACCGTGACTTTGACCAAAGGAACATTCTGGGCCAAGTTTGACAAACAGAAAGCTCCGGTCAAGGTCAAGACCGCTGGTGGGGTCATGGGGATACGAGGAACGGAGTTCGTGGTTCAGGTTGACGAAGACGGCGAGACCATCCTCTCATTATTAGAAGGAGAGGTGGAGGTCGTTCCAGAGGAGGGAGAGCCCTACCTGGCAACTCCAGGAGCCGAGGTGACCTTTGGACCTAGGCAAAGATTGCGCAGTCAGATGTACGAGTTGCGAGAGCTCAACGAGCGATTGAGAGACACACTTGGCAAGGACATGTTTGAACTTCGTTTGCAGCTTCGCGAGCTAAGGCAGGAATTGCGTCAGACTAGGGTCGACGTTCTTCGGGCCGGAGACGAAGCTAGAGAAGCTGCCGAAGAAGCCAGGGCCGGAGCACTCGTCGCTCGAGAGAATCTTTTGGAGCTACGCCGCAACCTGAGGGGTGAAGCTGCCCAGTCCAATCCTTCGGCGGAAAGAAGGCAGGCCCGTCGTCTCCAACGGCTGTCTAGTCGCCCTCGCTTCACCTGGAGCGACCTTTCTGCTCCTCGGTATGCGGTGATGGTCCTGGGGGCGACCGACGACTCCCAGGTGTACTGGATAGACAAAACCAGCGCTTCGACCTATACCCTACCTGAAGATGCCCGGCCCTTGCCTCCGGGCTCATACCGCTATCGAATCATGCCACTGAAAGGAGACGGTTCGCCCCTGGGAACAGCCTTGGAAGAGGCATTTGAGGTGGTTGAGCCTTAGGGTGTGTCATCAATTAGCCTTCCGTCGCTACACTTGCCCATTTACGTCCTCCGCGAGCGACATTTTTCTTGAGTACGCTCAAATATTTGGCGACAAATGGACGATTTCACAGGGACCGGGAACCCGCCGAAGGTGGGTGAACCCGCCGAAGGTGGGTGGCCCCGCCGAAGGTGGGTGATGAACGAGCAAGATGTTATGGGTGTTTCCGGTTGGCCCCCTATTGGTCGAGGTGAAATCTTGAGCGCATGATCGGATTCTGGAGCAGGCTTACTCCGAGCCCAGGCGCTCGTCGCCTTTTTCTTGTTGCCGTTGTCTGCCTCCCCCTGGCTTGGCTTCCATTTACGGAGCAGTTGGATGGCCGATTCAGCGATCGAGCGCTCGATCGCCTACTCGCCTGGAGCTCTGAACCGCCTCTGAGCTCAGAGCTGATCCTGGTGGGTCTCGACGAGAAGAGCATTCGCCTAGGCTACGATACTGAGGACTTGCAACTCGCCGCAGAGCGACTTGGGAGTAGGGCTGTCCTGGTAAGCGATCTCCACGATCCCCGGTTCGTTCGGCCTCAGGCTGACAATGTCGTTCGAGAGGTTTCCCTTTTTCTTGAAGAGGACGGGTCATTCGAAGTCGCGCCTGTACTCCAGGCCCTTTTAAGCTTTCGAGGAGAAGAACTGCCACAAGCGAGGGAAACTGGGTTTGCAGAATCTCTATTCTGGCTCCAGAGATCTTGGAACGGGCCGGGGTCGTTGCGTCCAGTTTTTCGCTCGCCACCTCACGTTTCTCGCAGGACACTGCTCTCTGTTGGGGGTTTAGATCTCACTTCTCCTATTCTTCTTAGACACCTAGAGCCGATCTCTCTGGCGGACCTTGATGAAATAGAAGACCGAATCGGTCCGCGACTCGTCCTCATGGGACGCACCCTGAGAAGCGCAGATGATTGGGAGTATACTACGCCCACCGGGAGCGGAGTGCACTTCTTCTTCTATGCAAGCCTACTCGATGCCATGCTTCAGGGGCGAGTCCTCGCGCTCTTGCCGCCACTTCTGCAGTGGACTCTAAATCTGTCGGTCTTGGCTTTGCTTTGCCTCCTGCTTTCCGGACGAAGGGGTTTCTCCGCTCTCGGCTGTTGGCTGCTTCTATTGGTGAGCTGGCTGGTTTTCGACCAGGCCTTGGCTTTCGGAGGTTTCGTGGGACAGCCTGGGTTTGTGGTCTTGTCCAGCCTAGTCATCCTTTTGGTCCACCTGCTTCTGCAGTCCCAACTGGCTGCAGATTTGCTTTGGGGGTTGGGAGGGGAAACCTTACTCACCAAGGGAGAAGAGCAGGGGGAGGCCACCATTTGCTTTCTGAGTCTTCCGGATTCGATCAAGGAGTTAGAGGCCTCCGAACCCCATCGCGCTTTCTCTGTGAGACAACAGTTCAATCAGAAACTTGGACAGTTGTCAGAGGCGTGTCACGGCAGGGTTCTCGATCTCCAAGGTGACGCTTTGATGATCGCCTTTGGTTTAGAGTCCCCGGTTCATCATTCCCATTTGGCCTTGAAATTCGCCCTGGATTCAGTGCGTGAACTTGAAGGCTTGATGACCAAGTTGCTGCCGGATTATGGGGCGCATCACCGAGTTTTTTGCGGACTAGTTTGCGGAGAGGTCGCTCAAGGGCAGGTTGGCGGAGGCGAATATCGAGCGGTGGCGGCGATAGGCGACACGACCAATAGCGCGGCTCGTTTGATGGGGATGGCCAAGAAGAATGAGGCTTCAATCTTGATCGACCAAAACTGTTTGGATCGAGTTCAACCCAGAGCGCAGGTAGAGAGCTTCGGTGAGGTTCGAGTCAAGGGTAAGGCTGAACCGATTCCAAGCTACCGGTTGCTTTCCTTGAAGACCCCCCCTGAAGGGGAAGTCGCCAGGCCACGATTCTCGCTCCCAAGAGCCCCCATGGGAGCGCTGATCGTGATAGCCCTTGGGGTTGGTTTTGCTTCTGTGTTTTTGGACAGCCTTCTTCCGTTGGGGACCAACCTGAGAGACTCTTTGATGGAAAGCGAGCAAGAGGGTCATATTGTCTGGGCAGGCATCGATGAGGAAAGTCTGGCTCGACAGCCTTGGCCCTGGCCACGAGGCCTCCACGCCCAGGTGATCGAGAACTGCTTTGAGGCCGGGGCGGCTGCAATATTTTACGATGTGGTTTTCGACCTGCCCAGCGAGCCCGACCAAGACGAGTTCTTGGCCCAGTCCCTCGAGCTTTATCCTCAAACGGTCTTGGCAGCCGCACTGCGCGTAACAGACGGAGGGGCACTTCTCTCGCCAGAGCTATGGGAACCGTTTTTTCGGCCGGGACAGTGGGGCCTGATCGACGCTCTCGAAGCCGACGATGGTCTAATTCGAGATGCCATCTGGGAGGTGCGAGGCTTTTCAGATCAGTCTGACCTGGTGGCACCCGGGGTCGCCAAGGCTGTCCTTCTCGCCTCCGACCCCGAAGGTCATTTGCCCCGGCCCGAAGGGGCTTCCTTTCTCATACGATGGGGTCCAGAGCCTGAGCCCTTGAGCTATTTTCGTTTCCTCGACCCCGAAGATCCCCTGTTCTCGGAGATCAAGGGTGCCGTGATCGTGGTCGGTGATTCCTTGGCCGAAGACAGCGATGTGGTGAGTACTCCGTTCGGCAAGAAAAAGGGTCCCCTGGTTCATGCCTTATCGATCCAGACTCTGCAAACCGAAAGCATGGTTTGCGATCTCTCATACAGCCTTCAAAGCTTCACTCTTCTGCTGCTAAGTTTTCTGGGGATCCTGTATTTGAGTCTGGTCCTTCGCGAGTTCACCGAGTTTTTTCTTTGTTCTTTCTTGGTGGGTGCTGCCATCTTGGCCGTGGTCGTGAGTTCAGTGACCTATTTCGGAGTGTACCTCGGGGTCTTGCCTTTGCTCGGGGTTGCCCTAGCGGCTCCCGGGGGTGCCTTGCTGCGCTTTTCCCGGGTCTCGAGTATCCTCAAGAGCTACGTGCCAAGCAAGGTGCAGCAAGCTTTGGAAAACGGCTCCCAAGTCACCCATCGCAAGGGCGAAGCCACCATCCTACTGACTGACATCCGAGGCTACACGGCCCTTTCCGAAGGTCGAGGACCCACCGAGATCTTGGGGATTCTCAATCGATTTCACGAGTTGACAGCCGAAGTCTACAAGCGGTGGGGAGGACATCTCTTGACTTATCAAGGGGACGCTCAGATCATCGTTTTCGGGGCCCTCGACCAACTCTCCAATCCGCCCTTGGCGGCCTACCGAGCGGCATCAGAATTGGAAGCCATCGCCGCCCAAGTCGCTGAAGAGGCCGGCTTGGAAAGCCCCGATAGTCTAAGAGTAGGAGCAGGAATTACGACCGGGTTTGTCACCGTAGGATTGATCAAAGCCGGACGACAGTTCCAGTACACTGTAGTCGGCGAACCGGTGCGAAGAGCCCATCGCTTACAGGCTCTTTCGGATGCTGTGGGAAGTCCGGTGATCTTGGACCCGGAGTCCGCCAGACTACTACGGGATCAAGTGTCCGTGCGCACTCTCTCCGATGGGGAGTCGGTGGTGGCTCTTATTCCCAGACCAAAGGACTCCTAGCGGGAGACCTTGGGTTTGGGCGAGAAGGCCTGCCTATGCTTTGGACTTTCTGTGCTCGCTTCCCCCTCCGCTGGATTCTTGTTGTTGTCCTGAGTTTGGTTTCGTCGACCAGCCAGGGCCTAGCTGGAGAGAACTTGGCGGGCTCCCTCGAGCAAACATTCCAGCGGAGCCAAGGGTGGACCGGAGCCGATGGAACCTACTCGATCTCCCTTGGACCTGGGCAGACTCTGTGGGGATTCTCAGACACCTTCTTCGGAGAAGTGGTGGATGGAAGGCGAGCCGAGCCGTTTCGCTTTGTCAACAACTCTTTGGTCCATCAACGGGGTGAGGATTTTACTTTTTTGAAGGCTCCGGTCTTCACTCCACCGGATAAGAACGGTTGGTTTTGGCTCTTCGATGGAGTCAAAGAAGACGATCTCGAGATCCTGCTGGGTCAGTTTGAAAAGTTTGGTGAGGGTGCCTTCGGTTTTCGACAGAGTGGACTTTGGTGGGCACGCTTTGTGCTCACTCCCGGCACCTTTGAGCCTCGAGTCCTCGAATATGCGAAATTGCCTTTCTTTGAGGCAGAGAACGGAGTTTTGGTCACCTTCGGATCTGCTCTTCTGCAGACCCCCACTTGGACTTATGTCTACGGGATCCGAGAACAGGATGGGCAGCGCAGCGCCCTCGTCGCTCGAGTCCCCAGAGGTCTCCTTGGCCAGCCTGGGGCCTGGAGATTCTTCAATGGGGACGAGTGGGTGACCGAGATCAGTCGAGCTCGGCCCCTCTTTTCCGGCGCTTCGGTAGAATACTCTGTCCACCAAGGTCGTTCGGGGGAGTTCGTGTACCTCAGCAACGATGAGGGAGGCATGTCCAGTCGTATCGTAGTGCGTCGAGCGCCCACACCGTCGGGTCCTTGGGGTGAACCGGAGACGATCGCTATGGCTCCCGAGCACGAAGGAGAAGTTTTCGCCTACAATGCCAAAGCTCATCCGGAAGCTTCGCCCTCCGACGCCCTCCTCGTTTCTTATAATGTGAACACCACGAATCTCGAGAGGGTGGTAGAGGACGCAAACATCTATCGTCCGCGCTTCTTGCTGTGGAAGCCTAGCAACAGCGGGCTTCTCCCAGTTCGTCGCTGAAGGATATCGGCCAAAGCTAGCCCAGGGCATTGCCTCGGAGGCAGAGCCAGGGATAGCAGGAACGGCAGGAGTTACGGCGGATTCTATGGGATGGAGCCGCTGAACCATAAGGCCATTTTTGTGCCGCTCGACGACAGACCGTGTTGTCTAGATTTGGTGAGTCGTCTGGCCGACCTGGCCGGCTGCCAGCTCTCCATTCCTCCCAGGGAGCTTCTGGGCCATTTCCAACGACCGGGAAACCCCGGTGGAATTCTGAATTGGCTGGAAGAGCAACCTCAGGACACCCCGTCGGTGGTTGCTCTTGACATGCTGTGCTGGGGAGGGCTCATCGCCTCTCGCCACGCGGACAGCACCTTGGACAGCGCCGTGGCCAATTTTCATCGCTACCAGGAAGTCCAGTCCAGGCGCACCGGACCGGCCTACGTTTTCAAGACGCTTCTCAGGACAACTCCGACTCAATTGACCGTCGAAGAGTCCGAGCAAGCCGATCAGATTGTGGCTTTGTCCCAGTTGGGCTTTCTGTTGGAGAAAGCGCGGACCCACGCTCAGAGAGAGCAGCTCGAGAAAGCCATCGAGCAGGTTCAGAAAGGGATTGCCCCAGATTTTCTCCACCGCTATCTCGAAGTTCGCCGTCGAAATCACGAGTTCGATCGAACTGTGCTCAGTCACGGCAGTGCTTTCGAGGCCCTTTTGGTGGCCCTCGATGACAGCCAGACCGAAGGGTGGAACCTTCTGGAAAAAGAGGCCCTCGAGAACTTGGCGAAACAGCGGGGCGTCAGCGTCGATTTCTACCCCGGAACCGATGAGAGCGCAGGCATCTTGCTGACCAGATTGCTTTGTCCGGAGACCGGAATTGAACCCATCTGGAGCCACAGCCACCTGCCTTTGATACAAACCCGTTACGAGGACCGTCCGTTAGGGGCCCTTTTGGCCTCTCAGCTTCAGGCCGCTCGGCTCAAACAGGGGCGATCGCGGAGGAAACTCTTTCTCTACGGCCTCTTGGGGGCTCAGCAGGAAGCGGTTCATCAAAGGGGACGTAGGGAACAGGAAGTTCAGGCCCTGGAGGACTTTCTCGACCTCTTGGAGGCTGCACTCGAGCGCGGAGAATCCTGTGTGGTGGCCGACCTGGCCTATGCCAACGGAGGGGACCTCACCTTGGTAGAAAGGCTGTTGGAGCGGCGGTTAGCCTCGCGACTCACGGGCTATTCCGCCTGGAATACCGCGGGCAACACCCTCGGAACAGCTCTGTCCACCCTAGCGCTCTACCCTGATTCTCCCAGCCCCGAGCAAGACGCTGCTCGAAGGCTTTTTCTCTGGGAGCGATTGACCGATGACGCTCTATATCAGAGTCGATTCCGTTATCGGTTGAAGAAGGAGTTGGGGGCGGGTCTGCAGCTTGTGGGAGAGGAGCTAAAACTCGCCGAGCGCCTGCTGCAGCGAGAGTTTCGCGGCATGGCTGAAGAGCTCTGGTCGCGGCTGTTTCCCAATGACCCCTCTCCGAGTTTCGAAGTTCATCTGCCCTGGAGTCGGCTCTTTGAAGTGGCGATCACCGTGGCGGCGTAGACTTCGTTCCGCGCTTTAGACTCCGGTCTGAACCAACTCGAAGTCTTCGGTAGCATCCTTAAGGGCAGGGAAGCGCTCGCGCCAAATTCGAACCTTGTCCAGGTCCAGCATACCCCCTTCGAGACCGTGTCGGTCTTGGCAGTCAAGCACGATCTCGCCCCTCTCGTCGATGAGTTGACTGTCGCCCGAGTAGGACACGTTGGGATCTTGCCCAATTCGATTGACTGCAGCCACGCAGCAAAGGTTTTCAATGGCGCGGGCTCGCAGCAGAGCCTTCCAATGCTCCCTGCGAGCGGTCGGCCAATTCGCGATCACCAGAAACAGCTCCACTCCGGCTTCCAGTGTAGCCCTGCGGTAGAGTTCCGGGAACCGAAGGTCATAACAGATGGTCGGGCAGATGCGCCAACCACCGTAGTCAAAGATCGGCAAAGAGCGTCCGGCGCGATAGGATTCACTCTCCTTGCCATATGAGAACGGGTGAATCTTGTCATAGGTGGCAAGGCTGGTCCCATCCGGCCCAACGGCAAGCAATCGGTTGACGGCTTTGCTGTCAGGCTGGTCTAGACAGGGGAAGCTTCCAACCACGGCGACCTGATACTCGACGGCCAAGCGGCTCAGGAACTCCGAGGTGGGTCCGTTTGGAGGTTCTCCAACGGTCTCGGTATTGAGAGAAAACCCGGTGGCGAACATTTCAGCCAGAACCAGCAGAGAGCCCGGTTCCGGTCTAGAATTCCGGACTTGACCTTCAAGGTCTAAGAAGTTTCTTGTTCTGTCTTCCCAATGGATGGGTCTCTGTGCCAGGTGAATTCTCATCGTGCTGTTCCTTCCAGATGAGAACCGAGTAGTTCCTTCCATCAGATCGCACCTCAAGATAGGTCTTTTTGGGAAGATAGGGTTCCAGGTCGGTCCAAGACAGGTCTCCCACAGTCAAGTTGGGGAGTTGATTTTCACCGAGAACCTCGATCCCAGGCAAAACGAGGCAGCCGGCGTCTCGCACCCATCTTTGAGCGCGGTATCTTTGCCACTCTTGCTGGACCCAAACTCGCTCACTTTGGAACTCCGAGGCCCAAAGCATGGGTGGCTGACCAGCTGAACGACGAATGAGAACCTCTCCGGGACGAACGTTGTTTTTCAGGCCTTGAGCTTGGCTCAAGACCAAAGCCCCTATGGCCAAGGCCAAAGCCAGGACCTTGAAACGAGCGAGAGTCTCCTGCACCCAAAGCATGCCTGCGAGCGAGGTTAGGAGTAGGCAGAGAATGGACGGTTTTGCCAGGATTAGGGGGTCTGCCGATCGGGATAGGGTTGTGAGTGCCAGCAGAAGGCCATTTACCAGGAAGTCTACGGCCAGGTCTAGGGGCCAAATGGGAAAAGCCGCGTAGGAGATGGTGAGCGGAAGGAGGACTTGGATGGATGGAATGCCTATGAGATTGGCCAGCAGTGAAGTCTTGGAAAGTTCTCCGAAACAGGTCCAAACGATCGGTAAGGTCGTTAGGGAGATTGAAGTGGTTAGCAAGAGGCTTTTCTTCACAGGGCCTGATGAGGTTTGACCCAGGTTTGCTCCCAGGATTCCCAGAACGGCGGTGGCTGAGAGCTGAAACCCGACCTCTAAGAGGAGCCGGGGCTCCCACAGAAGGAGAGCCCAAAGGGTCAGGCAGAAAATGTTCCACGGTTCAGAGGTTCTTCCGAGTACAGAGGCCAGGACTAACACCGAAAGTGATGTTGCGGCTCGAGTGATGGAGGGACTCAAGCCTGCCAAGAGCGCGAAGCTGAGCGCTAGTACCAAAGCGAGGGGCCAGATTCTCCAGGGAGCGACTCCGGCTTTGGCCCCGAGCCACCACAATAGGCCGACGAGCAGACCCATATGAAGACCGCTGGCGGCGACCAAATGGGAGGTTCCGGTGCGTCGTAGCACTTCTAGAACCTCCGACGAAAGGGAGCGGGAGTCCCCAAAAAGCAAGGCTGAGGCCAGAGAGCGACTGGCTTCCGTGGGGAGTTCCTGCAGTCTCTGCAGCACCTTCGAGCGCACTCGGAAGGCTAGGCTTCGAGGGACTAGGTCGGAGGCTGGGCCGAGGTAGCAGGTCGGGCTGTAACGGTTGACCAGCAGTCGATAACGAACCCCTTTCGACTCCAGCCATCGCTTTTGGGAAAAGGCTTCTGGATACTCGGGCGCAAGAGGTGGGACTAGAGTCCCGACAAATTCCCATCGCTCGCCGGGTTCCAGGTTGTCGCTACACCCGCTCCACTCCACCAGGATTTTGTCGCCATCCGGAAATTTGATCTTGTCAGATTCCAGCACTTGAAGGATAAAGGTCCGTTTTTCCTCTCGAACTCGAGGTGATTCGAGGACCACTCCTTTCAAGCAGATCCTTTGAGGCGTGCGGATGAGGGGTCGGGGTCCCTGAGGTTGGTCTAAGGCCGCCCTGGTGGCCCCGATCGCGAGGCACAGAATCATCAACGAGAGCGAATGCCAGCGTCGCAGTCCAGGATTCCAAAGAACAGCTAGAATGCCGAACAAGAAGGCGTAGGGCAAAGTTGTCGAGTCCGTAAACCCGACCATCAAGCCGAGGACAAAGCAGAAAGTATAGACGGATCGGTGAGGCATCTCAACGTTTTCGAGGATGGAATGTCGGCAGCCCCGGAACAACATGTGAAATAATTGTTGACTTCAAAGACAATTTTCCCAGATGATGCGCAGAAGCACCAAGTGCCTTGGCGACCATCATGGAGGTAGGGTCTCGATGATGGCCAAAGCCTTCCAAGACGCGTCCTTAATCGATGAGTCTCGGACACATGGACCTGGAGGTTTCAACAAGATTGTGATAAAATTCACAAGCTAGGAGAGAATGATGAATAGCACCAGGACGAGATCCCGAGATCACGTTATCCGGGCAGAGAGAGTGCTTCCTGGGGGAGTGAATAGTCCCGTGCGGGCTTTTCGAGCGGTTGGTGGAGAACCGGTGGTCATCAAGGCCGCCCAAGGATGTCGCCTGATCGACGTGGACGGAAACTCATACCTCGATTACGTGGGGTCTTGGGGGCCGATGCTGCTAGGTCACGCCCACGCCGAGGTCCTGGACAAGGTGGCCAAGGTCATCAAGGATGGATTGTCTTTTGGGGCCACCTGTCCCCAGGAAGTCGACCTTGCCGAACTCATCGTGGAAGCGGTCCCTTCCATCGAGAAGGTCCGTCTTGTAAACTCTGGCACTGAGGCTACCATGAGCGCGGTTCGCCTAGCCCGGGGATTCACCGGTCGCGACAAGATCGTCAAGTTCGAAGGCTGCTATCACGGTCATTCCGATTGCCTCCTGGCCAAGGCCGGCTCCGGAGCGATGACTCTTGGAGTGCCGGACTCTGCCGGGGTTCCGGCAGCTGTCACCCAAGACACAGTGACCCTTCCGTACAACAACATTAAGGCTCTCGAAGAAGTGTTTCTCGAACTCGGTTCTCAAATTGCCGGAATAATTGTCGAGCCCGTCGCCGGAAACATGGGTGTTGTGCCACCTCAGCCGGGGTATTTGGAGTCTATGAGAGCGTTGGCCACCAAGTACCAGAGCGTGCTGATCTTCGATGAGGTGATGACCGGTTTTCGAGTTGCCTACGGTGGAGTCCAAGAGCTTCTTCAGATTCGGCCCGACCTGACGTGTTTGGGCAAGATTGTGGGTGGCGGTCTGCCCTTGGCCGCTTATGGCGGTAGGAAAGACATCATGGATTGCATCGCCCCTCTGGGACCGGTGTATCAAGCCGGCACCCTCTCAGGGAATCCGGTGGCAGCAGCTGCCGGGAGTGCCACTTTGCAAGCGATAAGAAGTCGGCCCGATCTCTATCAGCGCCTCGAGGATCGCAGCGCTCAATTGCAAGTCGGTCTCAGCAATGCTGCCGAGAAGCACGGAGTCAAGACCTGCGGTCAGAGGGTTGGTTCTATGCAAACCACGTTCTTTCAAGAGGGTCCGGTGATCGATTACGAGACGGCTAAGAAGAGCGACGTCGACCTTTATGGAACGTTTTTTAGGGGCATGCTCGAAGAGGGAATCTACTTGGCTCCCTCTCAGTTCGAAGCAGCTTTTGTCGGTGCTCTTCACGGAGTTGAAGAGATCGAAGCAACCATCGCGGCGGCCGATAAGGTTTTCAGTCGGATTGGGATGAGTTAGAGGTGGAAGCTTGGTTATAAGTCCTCTTGCAGAGTTGAATCACGAACTCGAAAGAGTGGAGTCCACCGTAGCTTCCATTCTCTCTCAAAGAAGTGGTTGGCTGAGCAATGATGCGGCTCGGGTGTTCGCCAACGGGGGCAAGCGTCTGCGCCCCGCCATGGTTCTGATGACAGCCAAACTCTTCGGAGAGATCACCGATGAGGTTATTATGGTGGCGGCTGCGGTTGAGATGATCCATGGAGCCTCCTTGCTGCACGACGATGTCATCGACAACACCGGCACTCGGCGAGGTCAGCCAACCCTGAACGCAAGCCATGGCAACCACTTCAGTGTACTCCTCGGTGATTTCTTGCTCTGCCAGGCCTTGCTGGGGATCTCCGAGCTGGGCCGAGTCGACCTTCTGAGAGTGATTTCACAAGCGGTAGCGGACATGACTTCCGGACAGATTCTCGAGGCCGAGCTACAGGGTGATGTGGAAGCCAGCGAGGAGTTGTATCTTCAAGTAGTGGATGGGAAAACCGCTGCCTTGATGGCCGCCGGATGCGAACTTGCCGCCCTTTGCTGCCACGCTCCTGAACCAGAGGTCCGGGCCGCCCGAGATTTTGGGCGATATATCGGGCTTGCTTTCCAAATCATCGACGATATACTTGATATCTGGGGAGATCCCGAAACTTTGGGAAAACCTGTGGGCTCTGATCTCCAAGAGAAAAAGTTCACCCTTCCTTTCCTGGTGAGCTATCGGAGGTCAGGAGAAGAAGAACGACAAAGAGTGAAGTGTTTGGTTGGGAACGGATACTATCCCGGAGAGCACTTTCCAGAGCTACTCTCCTGGATGGATCGCCACAGGGGCAGAACTCTTGCGTCGGCAAAGGCAGAGGAATACACTGACCTCGCCCGTCAGGCCCTGAGCCATTTGCCCGCAGGTAAGACAGCTCAGGATCTCGCAGATCTTCTCGACGGCCTCATGGAGCGCCAGAAGTAGTTTTATGGCAGAATCAATGACGTTTTACGGGTACGCTGGAGTTTTCTTCCTCGGAGGGTTTCTCTTTGTTGGCTTCAATTTTCTTTTGGCCAGCTTCGTTACCCGACTGATCGGCAGCTATAGACCCCATAAAAGCAAACAACTCACCTATGAATGTGGAGAAGCACCTACCAGTGAAGCCTGGGTGCAATACAATGCGCGCTACTATCTGTTTGCCATGCTGTTTGTCTTGTTTGATGTCGAGACCGTCTTTCTTCTCCCTTGGGCGGTCGGGTTCAAGGAGCTTTTCGTGTCCATCGGTTGGCCGGCGTTAACCAGCGTAGCTGTCTTCCTGGGAATCTTGGTGCTGGGTTTTATTTATGATTGGCGGAAAGGAGCCTTTGAGTGGGCCTGATAGAGCGGATTCCAGCTTATATCGAGAAAACTCCAGGCGGTGGAGTTTTGATGACGGGGGTGAACTCCATCTTGAATGAAGCCAAGGCCTCCTCAATGTGGTACATGCTCTTCGGTTTGGCGTGCTGTGCCATTGAATTGATGGCAACCGGCGCTTCTCGCTATGATTTTGATCGATTGGGAATGATTTTTCGGGCGACTCCCAGACAGACCGATTTGATGATCGTGGCCGGAACTCTTACTCTGAAAATGGCACCTAGGGTCAAGTTGTTGTACGACCAAATGCCAGACCCCAAATATGTCATCGCCATGGGTGGATGCACTATACACGGAGGTCCATTCTACCACGATTCCTATTCTGTACTCAAAGGGGTGGACAAGATCATCCCGGTGGATATTCACGTTGCCGGTTGCCCTCCTAGGCCGGAAGCCTTGCTGAATGGATGTATCGAGCTGCAGAACCTAATTCGGACCGAGCGTCTTGGACACGAACGAGATAGGCCAGGGTTGCGGCATTTGACCCCCAGGCAAATCCCTGGAACTCCGGCTCTCAACAGCGCTCTGATCAGACCGGACCAGATTCCGATTTTAGGGTAGGCCTTCGAAATCATGCCAGTAGACATCGACCGACAGAAGCTTTCTAGAAGTGCCCTTAGAGGCCGCCTGAAGGAGTTTTTCCCTACTCTCGACTTCGATGAGGTGACCTCTAATCCCGATGCTGTTCTCGTGCCGGCGTCCCACTATCTGGAAGTGCTTAAGGTTCTCAAGTCCGATCCCGTTTTCGATTTCGACTATCTGGAGTTTCAGACTTGTGCTGATTTTCCGCCGGATCGCTTAGAGTTCTTGGTGTATCTTTATTCTTATCGCCACACTCACCGAATTGCGGTGAAGGTCCTGCTGGATAGACTCTGCCCTAGTCTTCCAAGTCTTGCTGAATTCTGGGCCAATGCGGACTGGAACGAGCGCGAGGTCTTCGACCTCTTCGGTGTTGTCTTTCACCAGCATCCCGATCTGAGACGACTCATGATGCCTGAGGACTGGGAAGGCCACCCTCTTCGCAAAGACTACTTACACCCGAACGTTGTGAAGCGCCCGGATTGACCTCAGGGAGTCCAGAAGGAGAAGTACATGGTTTCATCTGAAGAGTTCGAACTCAACATGGGACCTCAGCACCCATCCACCCATGGGGTGTTGAGGATGCTGCTAAAGATGGACGGCGAAAAGGTTGTGAGCTGCGATCCCATTGTCGGCTACCTCCATCGCTCAATTGAGAAACTGGCTGAGAATCGGACTTTCACCCAAGTCATCCCTGTCACCGACCGCTTGGATTACTGTACCTCCATGACCTCGAATTACGTGTACGTTCTCTCGGTGGAGGCCTTGGCCGACATCACTCCTCCGCCTCGGGGAGAATATATTCGGGTCATCATGACCGAATTGAATCGCATCGCCAGTCACTTGCTCTGGTACGGAACGTTCTGTCTGGAGATTGGAGCGACCACGCCTTTCTTGTATTCCTTCTCGGACCGCGAGAAAGTCCTCGATCTCTTTGAAATGGTGTGTGGCGCTCGTCTCCTCTACAACTATATCCGTGTCGGAGGAGTTGGTTGTGATATCGGCCAGGCTTTTCTCGATAAGATGATGGGCTTTTTGGATGAGTGGGAGCCAAATATTGCTGTATATGAGAAGCTGCTAGATGAGAATCCGATCTTCTACAATAGGACTCAAGGTGTGGGTTATCTCTCTATCGAGAAAGCCAAGTTTTATGGGGTTTCTGGCCCCAATATCCGAGCCTCTGGTCTGGCCGTAGACGTGCGCAAAGACGAGCCTTTTGCCGCCTATCCCGATCTGGACTTCGAGATTCCCACCAGCACTGAAGGAGATGTCTTTGCCCGCTATCGCGTTCGTATGCAAGAGTTGCGGGAGTCAGCAAAAATCCTGCGGCAATGTTTTGATAAGATACCGGCCGGACCAGCTTCCATACCTCTCAATTACCGATTTAAGGTTCCTGAAGGAGAGACTTACCAGCACATAGAGTCTCCTCGGGGGGATATTGGCTGTTATCTGGTTTCTAGCGGCGGCGATATGCCCTGGAGGTGCAAGTTTCGCACTCCCTCCTTTGTGCACATCCAGATTTTTAGAGACCTTTTGCCAGGTGTTCTCATCCCTGATATCATGGCTATATGTGCGTCCTTTGATATCGTGCTTCCCGAAACGGACCGTTAGCGAGGTTTTTTGGGACATTAGGGCTAGCTCGGAACTCCTGTGTGGGCATGACGGTTGGTCTTTAGTGAAATGCCGTCGGGCCAGGACCGGCAGAGAGTAGGAGATATGACATTTCGGCAGCTATTTTTTTTGAGCACTTTGCTCTTATTGGGATTTGCAGCTACGGCTCAAGCAGAGTCTTTAGATAGAGTCGTTGAAGGGGAGGCTTGGGCTGAACAATCCGGTCCGGTACTGCTTGGGGAGGTCGCTCAAATTCGCTTTCGCCCCCCAGTTCGAACACAGGCTCGTCCCCGGAGGGTGATTTTTCGTCAAAATCCGTTTAGGGCTCAAAGGTTTCGTCAGAATCAAATAAGGAAACCCAGATTTAGTCAGATCCGTCAACCTAACATTCGACCCACACGGGTGAGAAGTTCTAATGTAAGGTCGCGCACCCCGCGATTTCAGCCTGTCAGATTTCAAGGTGGGGGAAGCAGCAAAATCTCCAGGTAGCTCTCCCCGGCCAGGGAGGGAACTCGGTACTGCTTAAGCGAACGGTTTCCTCCCAATGTCCGATTCTTGGATCCATAATCCTGCTGGAGAGATCCTTCGCGGTTTCGTTGAGCAGAGCGTCGGTTGGCGAATTCCAGATCTTTTGTTAAAGGTCGTGATGCTGAGTGTGTTGCTTATTTTTCTCAGCCTCTCTGCTCTATTCTTAATTTGGCTTGAGCGCAAGATCTCCGCTCGCATTCAGAATCGAATGGGTCCCATGATGACTGGGCCAAAAGCCTTGAGGAACAGATCCATGTGGACCGGCGGATTGCTGCAAACCGCCGCCGACGCCGTTAAGCTCCTGACTAAGGAGTTGATCGTTCCCGGTCGAGCCGACCCCGTTCCGTTCACCGTGGCACCCATGCTGATTTTTGCAGTTACTGTGGCAGCCTTTGTTGTCATTCCCTTCGGTCCAGCCCTGTCGGTGGCCGACCTCAACATTGGAATCCTCTATGTGCTGGCGGTTTCGTCTTTAGCAGTTCTTTCCATCATCATGGCCGGATGGGCCTCCAACAATAAGTATTCTCTCTTGGGAGGGTTGCGTTCTGCGGCTCAGATGCTCTCCTATGAGATTCCCATGTTCTTTGCCTTGCTGGGACCAATCATATTGGCGGGAACCCTGAGCATGCAAGGTATCGTGGAGGCTCAACACGAGTTGGGAGTTTGGTTTCTCATTCCGAGCTTTTTGGGGGCGGTGATCTACTACGTTGCGGCTATAGCCGAGGTCAACCGCCCTCCTTTTGATATCCCGGAGGCTGAGTCTGAGTTGGTAGCCGGCTACGTCTCCGAATACTCGGGCATGATGTTCTCTATGTTTTTCCTGGCGGAATTCTGCAATATGATGTTGGTGTCAGCCATCGGTGCCACCGTCTTTATGGGAGGATGGCTGGTGCCGTTCATGCCCATACCAGAGTCTCCCGATATACTCTACACCTTGCTGGGATTGGCCGTCTTCTTCTTGAAAATGTATGCCCTGATACTGCTGATGATGTGGATTCGTTGGACCTTCCCTAGGGTTCGACCGGACCATCTGATGAGCTTGGGCTGGAAGTTCTTGCTGCCTTTGGCCTTCCTCAATCTTTGCATCTGCACCGGAGTCGCTGTCCTGCAGACTCAGGAGTTGATGTCCTGGTGGTTGGCGACCCTGATTGGAGCGATCTCCATGGCGCTTCTAGCGTGGTCTTTTTCGCTGTTCTCCGCGAGCGGCCAGGTCTTGGAGACGCAGGAGCAAATTCCGGACGGAGGTCTCTCTTGAGTCCAATCCTCTTCTATTTTCTCGCAGGCATGATAGTAATCCCCGCCTTGGCGGTTGTCTTGAGCCACAATTTATTTCATGCAGGCCTATGCCTGATCGTCAGTTTCTTGGGAATTTCCGCTCTGTATGTGACACTGTCGACCCCATTCATGGCAGGGGTTCAGGTGATCGTCTATGCTGGAGCCATCGCCGTAGTTCTGCTGTTTGCTTTTATGCTGACCCACGACCTCATGCGTCCCCAACTTGCGGTTTCGAAGCTGCAGCAGACTTCAGCCGCCACTGTGACGGTGCTGCTAGCTCTGGTCATGGGTCGGGTTCTCCTCAGTTCTCGGTGGGAGGTTTTCAACCACAGTCGGCAAGAGGAATGGTCCCTTGTGAGTCTGGCGGAATCCTTGCTCACCGAGCATTTGATCTCTTTCGAATTGATCTCCTTGCTTTTGACCATCGCTTTGATCGGTGCGGTGGTCATAGCACGCAAAGAAGCCAAAGAGAGTCCTCTCGCTCTGGTTGAAAAGGACCGAGTCGCGGTGGCCGAAGGGGAGCAGTCGTGATCGGGCTCTTCCACTATCTGACCCTGGCCATCGTTCTCTTTTGCATCGGCCTCTACGGAGTCCTCACCAGGCGCAATGCCGTTGCGGTGCTCATGTGCTTGGAGTTGATGTTCAATGCTGTGAATATCAATCTGATCGCCTTCTCTCACTTCCGACCTGAGAATGTAGGGGTCATTTTTGCCCTTTTCGTGATCGCCGTGGCTGCCATCGAAGCGACAATAGGGGTAGCCTTAGTGCTGTCGGTCTACCGGAACCAACAAAGCATCGATCTGGAGAAGGCTACCACTCTTCGCTGGTAGACTTGCAACTCGCTCCAAAACCTCACCAAGCGGTGTCCCATTGGCTTCAGGCTTGGAAAAGGGACCACTAGCTCTCGGGTCAAATCATCCTCAATGCAGCGCCTAAAACTCACACCTTTTCACTCTCGGACTTCGAGCTTGATGCAGGGCTCTCAATGGCGTCGCTGGGGCGGTTATGAGGTGGCCAGTAGCTACTTGATGAGTTGCGATCGCGAGTATTTCGCCGTGCGCAACAGTGCCGCACTCTTCGACGTTTCGCCGCTGGCCAAGTATCGCATCTCCGGAGCAGAGGCCTTCGATTATCTCCAGAACTTGGTAACTCGGGACCTTTCCGGCTTGCGCCGGCACCAAGTCCTCTACACCCCTTGGTGCGATCACCGTGGTAAGGTGGTCGATGACGGGACCCTAGCCGATCTTGGAGAGGGCGTGTACCAGTTGACTGCCGCCGAGCAGAGTCTGGCTTGGTTGGAGCGGGCGGCCACCGGCTATCAAGTAGAGATTGAAAACATCACCGAGAATTATGGGGTTCTGGCTCTACAAGGGCCGACCTCTCTTGGCATCTTGGAAGAACTCGTGGGCGGCGGGGTGGCAGATCTGGAATTCTCCTGCAGCGGCACCTTCCTTGCGGAGGGCTTGCGGCTATGGATTTCTCGGACGGGATACACCGGAGATTTGGGTTATGAGATCTGGGTCTCGGCTGGGGAGGCTGAGGACCTTTGGGACCGCCTAGAGAGAATTGGGCAGCGCTATGCCATGGTGGCCGCTGGAATCTGGGCTCTCGATATCGCCCGAATCGAGGCCGGGTTGATCATGCTGGAGGTTGACTACGCTTCGGCTCTGTCTGTAACTCAATCGGGCCAAGCGTCCTCTCCTTTCGAATTGGGTTTAGGGTGGGCGGTCCATTTCAAGAAGGAAGGCTTCATTGGGCGTCAGGCCCTGCTGCAAGAGAAGGAACGGGGGACCACTCCGTACCGGTTCGGGGGATTGATCCTCGACGAGGTGGCCTATCGGCAGGCGCATGAAGAGTTTGGCTTACCCCCGTGTCTGCCCATCCAAGCCTGGCGGGGTGTGCACCCGTTGTTTGATGCCGAGGGCCGACAGCGAGGGTACGCGACCTGCGGAACCTGGTCTCCCACTCTCCAGCAGTACCTTCTCTTGGTTCAAGTTGATCCGGAACTCGCTGTTCCCGGGGACAGCCTGGAGTTTGAAGTGGTGGTGGACCGCAAGCGCTGCCGGATCCCGGGTCAATTGACGAGGGTCCCGTTCTTCACCACCCCGAGAAAGAAGGAGATGTATGTCCGAGTATAACGTCATCGTTGTCGGAGGCGGCCACAATGGCCTGGTGAACGCCGCCTATCTGGCTAAAGCAGGCTTGAAAGTCCTGCTTCTAGAGAGGCGTTCGATGGTAGGTGGAGCAACCATCACCGAAGAGCATTTTCCCGGGTTCAAATTCCTCACTGGAGCCTATCTCATCAGTCTCCTCAGGCCGGAGATCGTTCGGGAACTCGAACTCCCCAAGCATGGGTTGCAGATTATTCCTTTGGAGTCCACCGTGGCTCCGCTCCCCGACGGGAACTATTTTGCCGACTGGCCGGACCACGATCTGACCAGGCAAGAGATCGAGCGTTTTTCTCGCACTGACGGAGAGCGTTACGATGAGTTCAGTGTGCTGATGCGCCGTCTGGTGCTAGGGATGCAACCCATCCTTGATCTGGTGCCCCCGGACCCGACCTCTTTAGCCGCAAAAGATTTGGCTCAAATGGCCAGGGTTCGAGGGTGCCTGGATCGCTTCGAGCGGGATGATCTCTATACCCTGGCCCGCCTGATGACTATGAGTGTGGCCGATTTCTTAGACGAGTGGTTCGAGACCGAGCCCTTGAAGGCTATTAAGTCGACCAGTGGGATCATTGGCTCTTTCCTTGGGGTTCGCTCCCCTGGAACCGGATATGTCATGCTGCATCACTACCTGGGTGAGCTCAATGGTGTACCTCGAGCTTGGGGTTTCCCTCGCGGGGGCACCGGAGCCTTCAGTCAATCCATTGCCCGATCAGCCCGAGCTTTCGGGGCAGAGATTCTCACTGATGCAGCGGTGGCGGAGATCGCTATTCGGAACGGCCGGGCCTATGGGGTTGTTACTGAGGATGGACGAGAGTTCACCGCCGATCGTATTGTGTCAGCGGCTCATCCGAAGCTGACGTTTTTGAAGATGGTGGGAAGGCAACACCTGCCTGACCAATTCGTGGCCGATATCGAAAACTGGGGAAGCAGAGGTCCCTCATGTAAGGTGAATCTCGCTCTCGATGGACTCCCAACCTTTGCCGCCATCCCTGAATCGAAACGTGCGCTGCTGAGAGGGTCTATCGAAATCGCCCCAAGCACGGCCTATTTGGAGCGAGCCTACGACGAGGCCAAGTATGGTGGCTGGTCGACTCGACCATTCATGGACGCCTTAATCCCCTCGCTCTTAGACCCAGGCATGGCTCCTCCCGGACAACACATCATGAGTTTGTTTGTGCAGTACGCCGACGCTGAGCTGAAAGGGGGTTGGACTGCCGAAAAGAAGGAGCAGTTCTTGGATGTTGTGGTAGAGACCTTAGCCGAGCACGCTCCGGACCTTCCCTCCAAGATTCTCTATCGCCATATCATGACGCCCGATGATCTAGAAAAGGTCTTCGGTTTGGCCGGCGGTCACATTTTTCACGGTGAACTCAGCCTGCCCCAGCTCTTTTTCCTGCGGCCGTCACCGGGATGGGCGGACTACCGGACCCCGGTGGAAAATCTTTGGATGTGCGGCTCTGGTGCTCATCCCGGGGGTTGCATTACCGGAGCTCCAGGACGAAATGCCGCGGTGGAGCTGCTGGCTGAAGTCAAGAACGAGGTGACGGTGTGAAGATTCTGTGCCTGGGCTCCTGCCCGAACGTCTTAGCGGCAGCCCTGTTGCTTCGGAGTCAAGGAGTGCATCAAGTCGAGCTTTTGCCCGGTGGTATCTGGGGGGGGTTGAGTTCGGTCTTGCCGGTTTCGTCCTTCGACCCGGAGCTGGGTGCTCGCCTGGGCTTGCCTTCTCCCTCAAATCCAGGGCCCCGCAGCGGGCGAAATCGAGCCGGACAGTTTGTGTCTCTCTTTGCCGATAGGCTAGAAGGAGACCATCTCGGTCGTTCCGATCAAGAGCGCTGGCCGGAGTTTGTCGCCCTCATGGAGCGAAGTTCTCAGTTGTTGCGGCAGAGCTACCGAGCTTCGTTCTCTGAGTTGGCTTCCTCTTGGCAGGAGTTAGAAAAAGACAAGGCGCTGGAGACCTTGCGGCTTCCCTGGCAGAGCTTGAGAGAGCTCTTGAATCGCTGGTTTGAAGATCCACTGCTCAAGGCCACCCTGGCCGGCGCAGCCTTGATTGGCACTCGATTGGGTCCTTTTGCCCCTGGTACGACCCATCACTTGCTCGCTCGTTGGGCCCGAGGAGAGGTCTTGGGGGCCGCTCGCTCTCCGCTCCAAGAGCTGAAGGAGGCGATCCTCGAGGCTGAGATTCCCATCATTTCTGGTCAGGTGCAAAAGTTTCAGATTCAAGGTGGTCTAGTTCGAAGTGCTCTCTCTGATCAAGGAACAGAGCACTGTGCCGACACCTTTCTGACAAGCGAAGATCCCATCACCACTTGTGTTCTTCGAGTTGGCCATCGCCACTTGGGGCCGGAATTGAACGCTCTGCTTGCTCAGTGGCAACATCGCTGTGCCTCAGTGACGGCGACCTTGCCGGCAGCTTTTCAAGGGTCCGGTGGGGTTGTGACTCTGGTAGAGGATCTAGAGCAATTGGAGCAGGCTGCAGATGCCGTCAAGTACGGCCAAGCTTCCCCACGGCCGTTTGCAGAATGGGATCCTGGTTCGGGCCGTCTGCTGGCGCAGCATGCCGCCTCTGATGGTTCTCTCGGGTTCGAATCTCTCGCTCAAGACTACCGGCTTGAGATAGATGGTGTCCAGACCGAGAGTTCTCAAGACCGTGAGCAGCGCTTCGGCTTAGGGAGTGGTCACCTATTTGGCGGGGAGACCGCGTTATGGCAGTCCCACCATCTCAGGGACCGTCTGGCTCAACCTCTGCCCAACCTTCTGCTTTGTGGAGCCAGCACCGGACCTGGCGATTACACTGGTTTGGCCGGCGAGTTGGTCTACCAGAAAGTTCAGAAGCTGACCCGAGTTTGACACCTCCTAGCCCTCCACCCTGATCTGCTTCAGGGTGAAGGGCCGGCTCTACTCCTTAGACCGCGGGCAGCAGGGCTTTGGGTCGAGGTTTGGCCAGCGTTCGCCGTCGAACGGTCAGATCGGGTTCTTCGGCACAGACGTAGGCAAAGATCAAGGGCGCCACGATGGTAGCGTCGGACTCGATGATGAACCGAGGGGTCTCGGATGAGAGCTTCTCCCAGGTAATCTTTTCATTGGGAGTGGCTCCACTGTAGCTGCCGTAGCTGGTGGTGGAGTCGGAAATTTGACAAAAGTAGGACCAAAGCGGCACGTCCACTTCCAGATCCTGACGGATCAGAGGAACCACGCAGATAGGGAAGTCCCCGGCGATGCCCCCTCCAATCTGGAAAAATCCCCAGGGAGCCTTCTGTCCTTTGTACCAGTCCACCAACTCCATCATGGCTTCGATCCCGGAGCGTACGGTGTGAATGTTTCTCACCGTACGGTCCAAGCAGCGGGCCGCATAGATGTTCCCTGTGGTGGAGTCTTCCCAGCCTGGGACAAAAATGGGTAAGTTTTTCTCACAAGCGGCCACCAGCCAACTATCTTTAGGGTCGATCTGAGGTTGCAGTTTTCCTGAGCGAATTAGAGAATAGAGAAACTCGTGGGGAAAAAGGCGCTCGCCGGTGACGTCGGCCTTTTGCCACTCCTCCACCAGGAGCGACTCGATCCGTCGGATCGCTTCTCCTTCGGGAATACAGGTGTCGGTGACTCGATTGAGTCCCTGCTCCATCAACTCTTGCTCTTGGGCCGGGGTCAGATCGCGCCAACCCGGAATTCGTCGATAGTGGTCGTGGGCCACTAGGTTGAAGATGTCTTCTTCCAGATTGGCCCCGGTGCAACTGATGGCATGAATTTTATCGGCCCGGATCATCTCTGCCAACGAGATCCCGAGTTCGGCCGTGCTCATGGCTCCAGCTAGGGATACCAGCATCCGGCCTCCAGCGGCGAGGTGGTCGGTGTAGCTTTCGGCTGCATCTATCAGTGCAGCAGCATTAAAGTGTCGAAAGTGGCGGCGCAAAAAAGCTCGCACCTCGCCGGCATGTTCCATCAGTTTCTTTCCTCCTTGGTGTTTTGTTCAGACTCCTGGTTGCTTTTTAGGGTCTTGGTAACGTTTGCGAGAATCAGGTTCATCAGGCGGTAGACGAGTTTGGCCACGATGAAATCGGGAGCGTGGAGGCCGGAGATGGGGGCTAGTTCCACGCAGTCGAAGGCCACCACCTGAGCCTCTCGGGCTAGGACTCGAAAGATTTCTTCACCCTCGCTGAAGCTCAAGCCATTGGGCTCTGGGGTTCCGGTGGCCGGTATGATAGAAGGGTCGAAGCCGTCGACATCGACGGTCAGGTACACTGTCCTACCTCGAACTCGCTGGCAAAACTCTTCCCAGTGCTGTCCTGCTCGCACCTCTTCGGAGTACCAAGTGCGCACCCGAGGCTCAGTCTTGATGACCTCGGACTCTTCGGTGCAAAGGGAGCGAATGCCAAGTTGCAGGATCTGCTCTACGCGGTCGTTTTCCAGCAGCCTTCGGGCAACGCTGGCATGACTGTAGCGACTGTCTTCGTAGGAATCCCTGAGATCAGCGTGGGCGTCTATCTGGACTACGGTGATCGGGCCTGGCAGATGCTTGAGCACTCCCTTCACCACAGGTGCGGTGATGCTGTGCTCTCCCCCTAGGACTCCGAGAAGGTGACCAGGACGAAAGGCACGCTCAACTTCTTGAGCCAAGCGCAACATGGCCTGCTCAGGAGCGCTGGGAAGATGGACTTCGGGATGAGTGTAGACTCCATAAAGCATGCCTGGCTCGCAGTCGAATTCCCGGTCGAAGAGCTCAAGCTGAAAACTTGCTTCCAGGATCGCTCGGGGACCTGCAGCAGTTCCTCCTCCATAAGAAACGGTGGCTTCGAACGGAACAGGCAAAAGGTGGACGGCCGCTTTGGCCGGATCAGGCTGGGGCGCTTCCAGGAAGGGGATGACGAGGGCGGTTCGATTGCCGCCCTCGGAGGGGGGGCAATCGAAGGAACGCATGGCTACTTCTTAATGCCCCGGCTATCGGGCGACATAGAGATGGGATGGGTGATACACACGTTCAGATTACCTCCGGTCCAGCCACTTCTCTCGCCATCACGAGAGACTGGTAGATCGGGCGTTTGCTGCGGGATCCCGCAGGACGTGCAGTAACCTTCCCATGACGAAGAATAGAGCCAGGGGAGGGGTCTGTCAAGAGTAACAGGAAATCTTTACCCCTGCAGGCGAGATTTGGCGGGGAATCAGGATGCTTGCGAGGACTTCATCGACCTCCCCAATGGGAAAAAGATCCCGCAACTCCATGGCCAAGATTGAGGAGATGGTGAGAGGTTAGCCTAGGTCTTTAAGTAGGATCCTCCCAGAAAGAAGGAACTCCCTGCTCAGTGACCGACACAACCTAGGTGAATATTGACTTCGCGAGCTTTGGCTTGCGCCCCACTTTATTGCAAGCTCTGGCAGACCTCAAACACGAATGCCCGACTCCTGTCCAAGAAGCTGTTATTCCTCACATGCTTGAAGGTCGGGACGTTATTGCGCAAGCGCGAACCGGGACCGGTAAGACGGCCGCCTTTGCCTTGCCTGCTCTTCAACGCCTTAACCCGAAAGGCAAAGGGGTGCAGGTCCTGGTGTTGTCCCCCACACGGGAACTGGCGGTTCAAGTGGGCAAGGCTATGGAGGATTACTCAGCCCATGAATCGGCCAAGATCTTGACCATTTACGGGGGAGCGTCTTATGGCTATCAGAAGGGTACCTTGCGGCAAGGAGCCTCAGTGGTGGTGGGGACCCCCGGCCGCTTATTGGACTTGGTTCGCCAAGGCAATTTGAAACTTGACACCGTTCGGCTCTTGGTCTTGGACGAGGCCGATGAAATGCTGAGTATGGGGTTTGCTGAGGAACTCGAAGAGATCGTGGCCGCACTTCCTCAGGAGCGACAGACCGCTTTGTTCTCGGCCACCATTCCTCAAGAGATCGAGAGACTAGTTAAGAAGGCCACGGTGAACGCGGTGCGCGTGAACCTCTCTAAAGAGCTCTCCACCAAGTCGGTGACCTTGACGTGCTATATGGTCAAGGAATCGGACAAGATCGCCGCCGTCACTCGGCTGTTCGAAACCGAAGAGGTAGAGGCAGCTTTGATTTTTTGCCGCACACGAGCTCAAACCGGACATCTGGCCTCGGAGCTGACCAGCCGAGGAATCGCCGCTGAAGCTCTCAGTGGCGCTATGGAGCAAGACAGTCGAGAGCAGGTTCTCAAGCGTTTCCGCAGCGAGGGTTTCCGAGTGCTGGTGGCCACCGATGTGGCTGCTCGCGGTCTCGACATCGATCACCTTTCCCACGTGGTGAATCTCGATTTGCCGCAGAGCCCCGACACCTTTGTCCATCGTATCGGTCGAGTTGGGCGAGCCGGCCGCACGGGGGTTGCCATCACCTTGATCACACCCAAGGAACGGTGGAAGCTGCAGCGCATTGAGCGAGCTTTGAAGCGAAGCATCGAAGAGCGCAAGATACCTACCAAGAAAGAGATCGCTCGTCGACGATTGGAGGCTCTCTATGCCAAGATGCACAAATGGCTGGAAAGCGACCGTTGTGGCAAAGAGATGGCAGCGGTTGAGGAACTCACCAAGGCGGGCTACTCCCTGAAGACCATCGCAGCGGCAGCCTTAAAGTTGGCCACCGCTTCGGAGAAGGGTCGCCCCATCGCCGAGATGTCGGAGGAAGTTTTTGAAGAAAGACCTGCCGCTAAGGGTAGAGGACGTGAGCACTCCAAGGATAGAACCCGGGATAAGAAGAGTCGAGGAAAAGGGGAACAGGTCCAAACTGACGGCTTGATCCAACTGATGGCAGGTGTGGGGAAAGCCCACGGAGTGTCTCCTAAAGAGATCGTCGGTATCCTGACCAAGCAAGCCAAGGTGCCCAATAAGGTGATCGGGAATATTCGTATCACTAAGACTCGGTCGTTCGTGGACCTGCCTCCGGAGTTCGTGTCTCGGGTCGTGAAGAACAACGGCAGTTATCGGGCCGGAAAAAGATCGTTCACTTTCGAACCCAGTTGATGGGGACTTCCCTGGAGCATTCCCTGGCCGGTACCATGGCCCACAACTCTGGATATCGACTGTAGGAGAGATCCCCCTCAGAGCGAAAAAATCTTCATGTGGAAAGAATGGCTGGGACTCGATCTCCGGTCTTTGGGCCTTCTGAGGATCGCTTATGGTGTGCTACTTCTGGCAGACCTGCTTCATCGCTCGCTCACCTTCCGTGAACACTACACTCGGGACGGAGTGATGCCTCTTTCCGAATTTTTGGTCCAGCAAGACCTAGCTTGGCGTCTATGGAGCGTGTTCTACGCCAGCGATTCGCCAATCTTTGTGGCTGCTTTGCTGCTGTTCATGGCAATTCTGGCTCTCATGCTATTGCTAGGATACCGGACCACGCTGGTGACCATCGCGCTTTTCATTTTGGTGAGTAGTCTGCAAATGCGCAATCCCTATATTCTTCACAGTGGAGACACCTACTTGAGGTTGACGCTGTTCTGGTGCTGCTTTTTGCCATGGGGAAAGCGCTTCTCGGTGGATTCCATGATTTCCAGACAGGAGCGCGATCAAGACCAAGAAGTCTACTTTTCCATCGCCGGGGTGGCCTACATTTTGCAGATTGGAATGGTTTACGGATATAACGCCGTCTATAAGGTCGGTCCTCATTGGACAGTCGACCACTCGGCGATCTACTACGCTCTTAGCATGGAGCAGCTCACCTTGACCTTGGGGAAGTGGCTTGTGGGACTCGAGCCGCTACTCAGGGTCGCCACTCACACCACCTGGGTATTCGAGGCGGCAGTTCCTTTACTGTTGCTGCTGCCTTTCCCCTGGGTTCGAATCTTCACGATTCTTGGTCTCATGTGTTTTCATCTTGGCCTAGCCTTGTCCGTGAATCTCCATATTTTTCCTTGGGTGGGAATTCTGACCCCCTTAGGATTGCTTCCAGCCTTATTCTGGAGTTCTCCAAAGGCTCAACAGTTGTACTGTTTTCTGAGCAAGGCGCCTAAAGGCTTGGAATCCTACTTGGGCAGCAAAGCTTTCCAGTCGCAAAGAAAGTCGGAGCAATTCAAGCGCACCGGGGTCTGGTTTCGGGAGATCTTGGCGGGGCTCGCCCTGACGGCTGTCCTGTTTCAGACATCTTATGAATGGAAGACGGGCGCTCCCCCAGACCATCCTTTTCTCGACCTTCGCACCTTTCGCTTAGGTCAGAAATGGAGTCTTTTCGCGCCAAACGTGGATCTGCGATCGTTTCAGCATTCGGTTGTGGGGCAGACAGTCAGCGGGCAGTCCGTAGTTTTTGACGAAATCGGGAAAAGACCCCATTCCAGATGGTTCAGCTTTCGAGAAAACTTTCAAAGGAATCAAGCCTCGTGGCAATTCCAGGTCTATCTCAACTATGTCGTGGATCGCTGGAATCGCTCCAATCCTGAAGATCCTATTGCCTTCGCGGTCTATCGTCTCGAAGTTCGACCCAGCCAGAGCGAGTATCGATTAGGTTCATCAACGAGTACTGTCAAGGCGGTCTACTTCCCATGAATCATCCCTTAAGCAAATTGGCCATCCCCAAATCGGGGTTGCTCTTCTTTCGGTCGGCCTTGGCAGCAGTTTGTCTCTTGGATTGTATTCTTAGGCTTCGAGACCTAACGCTGCTCTACTCCGACTTTGGGGTCTTGCCGCGATCGAGCCTTCACGTGCTGCTCAACGACCAGCACCTCTTCAACCCCGCCTTAACCTCGGGACATCCCCTCTTCATGGGGATGCTGATACTCTCGGTGATGGGCTTAGCCCTTGCTGTCGTTTGGGGTCGGGACAGCACCTGGATTCTGGTTTGTCTGTGGTTGGGAATGGCCTTTGTTCAAGAGAGAAATCCGCTGGTCAACGAAGGTTCTGACCATCTCTTAAGAATGTTTCTTTTTGGCTCTATTTTCTTACCGTCGAAGCCGGATTTTCGGGGTTCACGTTATCTGGCTTTCGGAACTTTTGGACTACAAACCCATATAATGTTTTCTCTTACAGCAGCAGCAGTGGGATTAGGCTTTGGAGAGCCTATGGCGAGAATACTGCTGGTGTTGCTCCTGGTGCCTGCCCTCGGCCTTTGGATTCCTAAAGCCAGACGACCACTGGCCCTGGCTACATTGGTCGCTCTGGGACTCTATGGAGCGTTTTTTGATTTGTACTTGGCCGCGGTGCTGGCCTCAGCGGTGGTGGTTTATCTCCCTGGACAGGGGGACCCGGACTTGGTCCATTGCAGTCCTGCCGTGCAATCTCTAATCGAGCCTACCGAGCCAGTGACCCTGGGCACAAGAATTTTTGTCGTGGTTTTGCCTGCGGTGCTT
>JBJHCR010000031.1:17014-32388 GCA_050486105.1 Vulcanimicrobiota bacterium | reverse complement strand
ATGGAGGAGCGCTGTGCATGACAGTTATTAGGGGCGATTTCAGTTTGAGAGGGTTTCCGGCCAGCCTCCTAGTCCTGGATTACGAACCTCCGTCGGCTTTACCTTTGACTTGCTGGTTCTTGCTTACCGCGATTTGCCGGGGTTGGAAAGCGGCCAGCTAGACTCAGGACTAAGGCTCCGGAGCCAGTCGGATTTTCAAGGCCCGGTCACATTATTGTCAACTCTTGGCCATATTGGGCTTACATGGCGGACAAGTTCTGATAACATATAAAAGTCAAGATAGGTTTATGCCCAGAGCAAATCTAAGGAGCAAACCCCGTGCTCGACCTGAACAAGCACCTCGAGGATTTCGAGGACGAAGATACGCCCTACCCCACCAGCGACGGCCGTCCCATGGGTGAAACCGACCTCCATAGGGACCTGATCATGGACCTGATCCACGGTTTGGAGCTGCACTATCACGACCAAGCCGAGGTCTACGTCAGTGGCAACATCCTGATGTTCTATGAAGAGGGAAATCGACGGCGCCATTTGTCCCCTGATGTCTTGGTGGCCCTGGGGCGGCCAAAAACCAGGCGACAGAACTACAAAGTATGGGAAGAGGGCAAGCCTCCAGACCTGGTGATCGAGGTGACCTCGGCCTCCACCCGGAGCGAAGACTTTGGGGAAAAGCGAGGTCTTTACGCCATGATCGGGGTGCGCGAGTTGGTCCTGTTCGACCCCAGGGAGGAATACCTCAAGCCCCGATTGCGGCTGTATCGCCTGAGGGGGGAGGATTATCTGCCGGTGGTCAACCCCGGTGTTCTTGAAAGTGTGGGCCTCGAACTGTTGGTCCAGAACGAGACTTTGCGACTGCGAGATCCCAAAACTGGGCGCCTGTTGGAAACCAGAGCTGACACGGTGGCCGAGAAAAATGCCCAACAGCAGCGCGCCGAGACGGAAAAGGCTAGGGCAGATTATGAGGCGGCTAGGGCCGTGGAAAGCGAAAAGCAAGCGGCAGGAGTCAAGGCCAGAGCCGATGCAGAAAAAACCAGAGCCGACGCAGAAAAAACCAGAGCCGATGCAGAAAAAGCCAGAGCCGAGGCCCTGCAAGCGGAGCTAGATCGGCTCAGTGGCCTCTCGTGAAGGTCAAGGTCTCCACCTTCACTTACTTTGCCAGCGATCGTCTGCCTCCAGAGCTCCTTTCACCCCGTCCCCGGTGAGCCAGGACTTGGCTGCAGAGTCACCCTGGAGGTGTGCATCCCAGAAGGCGGTGGTGATAGCCATGACCGCTCGATGGTGGTTGGGGTTGCGGGCGGCGTGGCCGGGTAGGAGTTCATGGTCGCTGAAGGCGGAGTGGCGAGCCCCGTCGAGCACCAGTTCATACTTGTGGCCTGGGGGTAGAGCCGGGAAAACCTTAAGTCGGTCTTCTGGTTCGGTGTCGCCTAGGGGTGAGTCATCATCGGTGCCGGTGATCAGCAGCCAAGGGAGGGACACTTTGGCGAAGGCTTCCTCAACGGAACCTTGGCGTGGGGGGCTGGGGCTTAAGGCCACGGCGGCTTTGACGGCAGAATGAGTCCAAGATAAACCTTGGCCCTGTTGACCGCTCACCCATTGGGTGGTCAGGGCTCCAAAGGAGTGCCCCGACATTCCCACCCGGTTGAGGTCCAAGCGGTTGAAAAGATCGAAGCGAGCCATGGAGTTCCAGCTTTCGAGTCGCCTTAGAACCGAGTTCACATCCTGAATGCGGGCTTGCCAGTTCTCTGCGGTCGCGGCATTGGCAAGGGCCTGGGTTCGCTCTCCTCGGGGAAGGTCTTTCCATATCTCGGAGTCGCTGCCAGGGTGCTGCATGAAGACCGCCACGTAACCTCGGGCTGCCCAGTGCTGTCCCAAATAAGCAGACCCTTCCCGATCACCGCCAAGGCCGTGGCTGAAGAGCACTACCGGACAAGGTTGGTCGGTATCGGGGAGATAGATGCGCAAGGGGATTTCTCGCTCTCTCTTGGTGTCTGTGACCTCCAAGTCTAGGGGGTCGAGAACAGGGTTCTTGGCCTCCAAGGGCCCATAGGCTTGCTCGGCCTTAAGGCCCGATAGGCCTAGCAAAAAAAGCATGCAGAGCAGTAAGGTCGAGTGCTTGAAAGCCGTCATGGTCGATCTCCTAAAGCTGTCTTGCCAAAGCTTTCGCTTTGAGTGTTGCTGAGCCTTGCTCCCAATTTTGTCTCGAAGATGTCAATCAATTTGTGGGGAGTATGAAGCGGAGCTCGTTGTCCTGCTGTTGATACCACCTGATTTCCCGCTTCCAAGAGTTGATGATTGCGGGGGCCGTCGGGTCGTCCACGGTTACGATCAAGATGGCGGTCTCATCTTCCAGGCTAAATTTGAGATTCTCCGGCATGGGCTCAAGATGGGGGATTCCCGCCTCGGTGAGCTTCGAAAGATCGGACGGAAGTACTCCCTCTTGAGCCCGATAGGCAAGGACCCCCACGGCTGTGGCCAGTCCGCTGATGCGAGCCCGATTGATTTCCATCTGGGTGGCGGCTCGCTCGGTGTTGGGAACCAGAACCTGCTGGAGGTAGCCGGCTCTGCCGGTCACCCAGTCAAAGAAGTTGGGTTCGGTGAGGGATTTGTCTTGGACGATCCTTCTGGTGTCTCGGTAGGTGATCAGCATACCGGTCATGGTGTTCTTGTAGATGCGTTCTTCTCGGGCTGTAAAGCCAGGTAGGGGTATCGGATTGTTGATTTCTTCCAGGCCGTCGAAAGGCTGATCCAGGCTGTCGAATATGGATTGACCGAAAAGGAGTTCGCCTTCCAAGGCGTACTCCATCTGTTCGGTCGGTGGAATCGCCTCCACCAGTCGAGCGGCAAGATCTTTCCAAATGGAAGCCTCTAGCTGTGTTTGGGGAGGGATCAGTTCCAGAAAACCGTCGGTCCCAATGGCTTGGATGGCGACCCCTATCATGTCTTGGATGAGGGTACCATGAGCCATCATTTTACTTCCAAGTTGGAGAATCGAAACTGTGGCCTCAGCAGCAGAGGCGGGATCTCCCGCAGCAACATCGGCCTCGGCCAAGCCTACGGTCAACAAGGCCAAATTCCGAATTCCATTAAAATTCATGACTTCAGTGTCAAAGGAGATGGGGCTGTTCGGCGGATAGAAAACGGGCTTCTGCAATGCCTGCAAGAGCTGTGGCCTGAGTTGGCGGAAGTCTTCTAGCGCTTTCAAATAGGCCTGGTCCTGGTCTTGCTGGAGCTTGGAGTGATCAACCTTCTCTCCCTTGAAGGAAGAAGAGTAGTCTTGCCAGGCTTCCAACACTTGCTCGATTGGAGCTTTGGGGTCACGCTCACCGCTTTGCCGCCCCCAGTAGGGCAATAAAGTTGGTTCAAGATAACCATTGAGCTCCGGGTCCTTGGCCAGTTCCAGCAAGGCTAGATTTCGCTGCCTGGCGTTGGCCAGGGCAAGCTCGGTGACTTCTGCGTGTTGGGCACTCGGGAACTGCACCCAAATAGCGTAGGCGACAAGAAGGACCGCCAACAGGCCCAAGACAAGATTGCGGACTGCTTTCATTGGACTGACTTTGCGATCGTTTATAGCAAAACCTTTCAGACCAAGTTCTAATGAGCTCGCCCGAGAGATCGACAACCTCACTGAGCCCAGATCTGTGCTCAGTGAGGTTGTCGTGCCTGGCTAAGGACGCGTCAAGAAGTAAATCATATCAGTGGGGTGATGATCCATCCCTCATGACTGTGTCGCTCATCAGTTACATACAACCCGGTATGCGCCTTCTCCGCTCCTTGCCCCACCCGCGGAACGCCGGGAACCCGAGCTTGCGTGGGTTCCCGGCGCCTCAACGCCCGAACAGCAAAGGTGCTTCCCTGACCTGCCCTAAGGGATGGAGAAGGCCAAGAGGACACACCCGCCCTGCGGACGGGTACCCGTCTCTGCAGATGGATCCCCGTCCTTGACATTCAGGGCCCATGGGCGTGCGTATTGGCGTCCCATCCCTGGGCGTTGGTTGGGCCGTGTTGTTTGGGTTTGAGCACCTTCGCCAGGGGGAGGCTCAATCCGGGTTTTTCCTTACCACCAGGGCCGACACCCTTACCGAGCCGCCAAGGTCAAACCCTCTATCTCCAGCTTCTTCATGTTGAGCATGGCAGCCATGACTCGATCCGAGTGCTCGGGTTGACCCAATAATTCGACTAGGACCTTGGGCACGATCTGCCAGGAGACCCCGAACTTGTCCGCCAGCCAACCGCACTGCTCGGCTTCGGGGACGGCTGACAGTCGATTCCAGCACTGGTCGACCTCTTGTTGGTTGTCGCACATCACCATCAGTGAGGTAGCCGGACTGAATGCGAAACCGTGTTCCAGGGCGCTTTCCATAAGAGCGAAGGTCTGCCCGAACAGCTCGAAGCGAGCGTGCTTGATGGTGCCTTCGGGGTCCGGTCCACCGGCCTCGTACCGGGCCACCTCGCCGATAGCGGAATTGGGAAAGGTGGAGGTGTAAAAATTTAGGGCCTCTTGGGCTTTACCGTGCTGTTGGCCGACGAACATCAATGACGGTACGATAGCGATGTCCTTAGGCGGGTCGGGCTCCAACATGACCTGCCAGGATACTCCAAATCGGTCGTTCAGCCAACCATACATCGGAGACCACGGATAGCTGTCAAAAGGCATGAGAGTAGTCCCATCTTCAGACAGCTCATTCCACAACTCGGTGGCTTCGTTTTCGTTGCGACAGAGCACGAAAAATGAGATGGCCGGAGTGAACTGGAAATGAGGTCCCCCATTGAGTCCTAACAAGCGATAACCGGCAAGTTCGAAGGATACGGTCGCGATTGAGCCGGGCCTTTGTCCGTGATGCTCGTACCCCACCTGAGTGTAGCGGCGTGTTTCCAAAGTTAGGGACTGAGGAAAAATGCGGCAGTAGAAATTCGCGGCTTCTTCGGCCTGACCGTCGAACCAGAGGCAAGGGACAATTTTTTGTTCGTGTGAATCTTGCATTTTCATGCCTCCACCAGGACCTCAAACCCCCCGTAGATCATGCGGGAGCCATCGAAGGGCATAGGGTTCACGTCGGGTTTGAGGCGGGGATCGGTCATCACTTTGGCCATTCCGGCGTCCCGGGTGCTCTTGTCCGGCCAGGTGATCCAACTGAAAATGACGGTCTCATCCTCTTTGAGTTTCACGGCCATGGGGAAAGAGGTGACCTTCCCCTGAGGAACGTCATCGCCCCAACATTCTAGGTAACTCAGGGCGCCAAACTCTTTGAAAACCACCGAGGCTTCCTGGGCATGTTTTCGAAATTTCTCGCGGTTAGCCGTGGGCACCGCGGCTACGAATCCATCAACATAAGTCATATCATTTCTCCTTCTCTTCTGGGCTTCACCAATTAGTCGAACGAGACTTGCCCGGATCGACATGATCTGATGGTCATTCTTGTCTGGCTTGAGAAGTTCTTGCTCAACGAACTTTTCAGGTTCCGAGGTTGGTGCTCCGGGCATGGTTGTTGACGGTGGCCCGCTTTGAGGCACAGAACCCTCAAGTCGAAGATGCGGCTTGTGAGCTGGGCGAGGTCTGCAATCTCGGGGTACCACGTCCTGAGTTCAAAGCATAAATCCCTGACTTATTCGGCTTTCCTGTTCCAGGACACATTTTTGTCAACTCTTGGCCATATTGGGCTTACATGGCGGACAAGTTCTGATAACATGATGGGGTCAAGATGAGTGGATGACCCGACATGACCGAAGGAGCAAACCCCGTGCTCGAACTGAACAAGAACCTCGAGGATTTCGAGGACGAAGATACACCCTATCCCACCAGCGACGGCCGTCCCATGGGTGAAACCGACCTCCATAGGGACCTGATCATGGACCTGATTCATTGTTTGGAGTTGCACTATCAAGACCAATCCGAGGTCTACGTCAGTGGCAACATCTTGATGTTCTACGAAGAGGGAAATCGGCGGCGTCATTTGTCCCCAGACGTCTTGGTGGTTCTGGGTCGGCCCAAAACCAGGCGAGAAAACTATAAAGTCTGGGAAGAGGGCAAGCCCCCGGACTTGGTGATCGAGGTGACCTCGGCTTCCACCCGGAGCGAAGATTTCGGGGAGAAGCGAGGGCTTTATGCCATGATTGGGGTGCGTGAGTTGGTCCTATTCGACCCCAGGGAGGAATACCTCAAGCCCCGTTTACGGCTATATCGGCTTCGTGGGGAGGATTATCTTCCGGTGGTCAACCCGAGTTTTCTTGAAAGCGTGGGCCTCGAACTGTTGGTGCAGAACGAGACTTTACGACTCAAAGACCCCAAAACCGGACTGCTGTTGGAGACCAGAGCCGACACAGTGGCCGAGAAAAATGCCCAAAAACAGCGGGCCGACGCGGAGAAGGCCAGGGCCGATTTCCTGCAAGCGGAGCTAGATAGGCTCAAAGACCTGTGATTCGGCGCACAGCCTCTTGAGATTGAGCATCTGTTTGCGAGCCATCAGAAAGTCAGCCGGTTCGAAGAAGAGATAGGGGTCGTCTTGAGTCTGGACCTAGACCCAATCTCCTTCGAACTCCAGAACTCGGGACTCAGAAAGGCAAAGAACCCCTGACCAGGAAGATCTCCAGAACTTTGGCGACAGAGTGACCACATCATGCAGCTTTGGGGATTGTTATGCATTACAGACATAGAAAAACGGTATTGCTGTTGTTTACTCTGGGCATATTCTTGAGCGGTTGCCAACAGAAATCCGTAACCGGGTCCGGAACGAGCGGTCAGGAGCGAAGGACTTCTAGCGAGTCCGAATTCACGGCCCAGCCAGGCGAAGTCACCGACGGATTTAGCTTAACCCTCAGCGAAGGCAGTCCGGACTCAGATCGACCGGAACAGGTCAAGACGGTGACCATGACGCCACTGTCTGAAGGACAGGTGCAGGCCCTGTTGCAGCGGTTGCCGGCCTTCAAGGCCAAGCCTGAGATCAAGGATTTTGCCCTGCGCGAGAAGTCCTTGCCCCCGCCGCGACCGGGTGAGACAGTGTCGCAGCCCTTTCCACCCCCCTTGCCTCCCACGGACGCACCAACGGTGGACAGCGGGCCTTTGGAAGTGCTTCGCTTCGCCCCGGAGGGAGAGGTGCCCATCGCCCCTCAACTGTCCGTGACCTTCAATCAGCCTATGGTGGCGGTCACCTCTCACCAAGAGCTGGCGAAACTCAAGCCACCGGTCAAACTCACTCCTGAGCCTCCCGGAACCTGGCGCTGGATCGGAACCCGGACCTTGCTGTTCGACCCTCGGGGCGAGGTCAGCGAGGGCAGCACCCAGCAAGCTCGTTTCCCCATGGCCACCGAGTACACGGTGGAGGTTCCCAGCGGCACAAAAGCCAGTTCCGGCAGCGCTCTGGCTGAGGGCAAGACGTGGAGCTTTCAGACTCCCACGGTCAAAATGACCGGTAGCGCTCCTCAGGGGGGGCCGCATAATCTCGATCCTTTGATGTGGATGACTTTCGACCAGGACATCGATCCTTGGGCGGTGCTCAAGACCATCAAAGTGACCGGCGGCTCGAACCCGGTGGAGGTGCGGATGGCCACCGATGAAGAGATGGCTGGAACTCATCTGAGCAAGCAACCGGCCAAACGCTGGTTGGCTTTTAAGGCCACCGGGCAACTCAAACCCGGCACCTCCTACACCGTCACCCTGGGCCCGGATACCCCTTCAGCCGAGGGTCCACTGCTCACCAAAGAGGCCCAGAGCTACAGTTTTTCCACCTACGATCCCTTGAGGGTCCAAAGTCACTCCTGTGGCTATGGCGAGTGCCCTCCGTTATCCCCGTTTTATATCAGCTTCAACAATCCCCTAGATATGGAATTGTTTGAGCCCGGCATGGTTAAGGTTAGTCCGGACATTCCCAGAATGCGGGTGGAGGCTAACGGCAGCGGAATCCAAATCCGGGGAGAAACCAAAGGGCGCACCACTTACACGGTCACTTTGGATCCGAAGATTCCAGATGCCTTTGGTCAGACCCTGGGTGAGAGCCGGACTCTGACCTTCAAGGTGGGCTCGGCCAAGCCTCAGCTGTCGGGACCGGGAGAACTCCTGGTTACTCTGGACCCCAACGACCAGAATTCCTATCCGATCTACTGCATCAACGAGTCGAAATTGAGGGTCACCGTCCACTCGGTGGAGCCCAAGGACTGGAGAGAGTTTCAGGAACGTCTGGCTCGGGAGACCGAGCGGGATCCCTTCGTCCCTCCCGGACAGCAGGTGGTGAAGACTACCATCGACACCGGGGCCAAGCCTGATGAGCTCACCGAAGTGCGCATCGACCTCAAGCCTGCCCTGGTCAAGAGCAAAGGCATGGCGGTGGTGGTGGTGGAGTCTCCCGGCAAGATCACCAACTGGTGGGACCGCAAGCGCATCGTCAAGTGGGTGCAGGTGACCGATATCGGCCTGAGTGCCGCGGTAGATCAGCAGAGCATGCAGGTTATGACCACCGAATTGGGGAGTGGCAAGACTCTGGCCGGAGTGAACTTGAGTCTGTTGGATCCTTCCGCTCAGACCTTGGAACGGCAGACCAGCAATAATGCGGGGTCTGCTACCTTGGCTCTGTCGGATTCTCACGCCAGCCTCCTAGTGGCAGAAAAAGATGGCGACGTGTCCATCTTGCCCCAGCAAGCTCATTATTATGGCTATGGAGGCTGGAATAAGGTCTCGGTTTCCGATCAGTTGCGCTGGTTCGTGGTGGACGATCGCAAGATGTACCGGCCTGACGAGAAAGTCAGTGTAAAGGGTTGGGTGCGCCGCTGGCAGGCCGGACCCAAGGGCGACATCGTAGCCTTGGAAGGGGAACTCGGGGGAATCAATTGGACGGTGACCGACGCCGTGGGCAACGAAGTGCTCAAGGGTCTGGTGGAGCCCTCCAAAGACGGTTCCTTCAATCTGGACTTCACCTTGCCCAAGACCATCAACCTTGGTCATACCAACCTCTCCTTGAACGCCTCCAGCCGCATTGGTGGGGGCTATCATAACCACAGCTTTCAAGTGCAAGAATTCCGACGCCCCGAGTTTGAGGTGACCGCCGGCATGAGTCCCGACGCCACCCTGTTTGGGGAATCGGCTACGGCCACGGTGGAGGCCAAGTACTTCGCCGGAGGGGGCCTGCCCGGGGCTCCGGTGACCTGGCAGGTGACGGCGACCGCCGGCTCCTACTCGCCTCCCGGATTTGACGGCTTCACCTTTGGGACCTGGACCCCATGGTGGGACTGGCACGGTTGGAGGGGGAGCCCCAGCACCGCCCATCTGGCCAGCGAGAGTTTCCAGAGCGTGACTGACTCATCAGGAACTCACCATTTGAAGCTCGACTTCGGATCGCTTGAACCCCCTAAACCGGTGGTGGTGACCGCCGAGGCCTCAGTGTCCGACGTCAACCGCCAGGCTTGGAACGCCAGTTCCAGCGTGCTGGTCCACCCTTCGCAACACTATGTGGGCTTGCGCACCGAGAAAGCCTTTGTCGAGAAGGGCTCTAAGCTTGAGATCGAAGTGGTCGCTTGCCAACGCGACGGCAGCCCCATTGCCGACACTCCGGTGGAAGTTTCTGTTTGGCGTAACGACTACCGGGTGCAGAGAGGCCGCTATCAAGAGGCCCGAGAAGACCTGCAAACTCAAACCGTCAGCGCCTCGTCCAAGCCCATCAAGGTGGCCTTTAAGACTCCCAACGGGGGGACCTACACGGTGAAGGCTCGGGTGGCCGACGCCGAGGGCCGGCCCAACGAGAGTACCCTCACGCTATGGGTTTCCGGGGGCGAACTGCCGCCGGTGGAAAACCTGGAGATGCAACAGTTGACCCTGGTTCCCAACGCCAAGGAATACCAAGCCGGCGAGGTGGCCGAGATTCTGGTTCAGGCCCCTTTTGCTCCAGCAGAGGGACAACTGACTCTGCGCCGCTCAGGTTTGCTCAAGACCGAACGTTTTCAGATGAAAGAGGCGACCACCATTTTGAAGGTCCCCATTGAGGAGGGCTACGTTCCAAACCTGCATCTGACTGTGGATCTGGTGGGTTCCACCAAGATCGGTAAGACCAGCCAACCGGCCTACGCCTCGGGCTCCTTGAACCTTTCGGTGCCTCCCCTGGCTCGCACCCTGGAGGTGGAAGTGAAGCCAGTGCATCCAGCCACCGACCCGGGCTCTAAAACCAGCCTAGAGGTGGTGGTCAAAGACGCCCAAGGGAAACCCCTGCCGAACGCGGAGGTGGCCCTATTCGCGGTGGATGAAGCGGTGCTGGTGCTCACCGGTTATTCCATGCCCAATCCGGTGGAGGTCTTCTACTCTCAGCGTGGTTCCGACACCTCGGATTACTACTCTCGCAAATATGTGATCTTGAACAGGCTTGAGGACCAGCCGGGCGGCGACGACGCCCTGGAAGAGCTTATAGGCAACGAGATGGACGGGATGATGGACGGAGCTGTCACAGCGGAATCGGCCATGCCCATGAGCCCCTCGGCCGCCATGAGGGAAGAGGCTCCGATGATGAGCCGACAAAAGAGCGACGCGGCGAAACCCCAGAGCACTGCGCCTCTGGGCCAAGCTCAGGCCGAAGCGGCCCCGATTGCCATGCGCACCGACTTCAATCCCACCGCCTTGTTTGCACCTTTGGTGAAGACCGATGCCCAGGGCAAGGCAGCGGTGCCTTTCAAGTTGCCTGACAACCTGACTCGTTATCGCCTGGTGGCTCTAGCCACCGATGGAGGCAAGCAATTCGGAAAAGGAGAGTCTGCCTTGGTGGCCCGGCTGCCTTTGATGGTGCGCCCTTCGGCTCCGCGGTTTTTGAACTTCGGAGATGTTTTCGAACTGCCGGTGGTGTTGCAAAACCAGACCAATGAGCCCATGGATGTCCAGATCGCCGCCCGAGCCGTGAATTTGGATCTCTCTGGGGCCCAGGGTTTCAGTCTGCAGATCCCAGCCAACGATCGAGTGGAGGTGCGCTTCCCAGCGGCCGCCGATCAAGCGGGTAAGGCCGACATCCAGGTGGGAGCGGTGGGTCCGGGCGCGGCCGCCGATGCTGCCGAGGTGAGTCTTCCTGTTTGGACCCCGGCTACCACCGAGGCCTTCGCCACCTACGGAGAGATCGACGAGGGGGCGACCGCTCAGAAAATAAAACCTCCTGGAGAGGTCTTTCCGCAGTTTGGAGGCCTCGAGATCACCACCAGTTCCACCGCTCTCCAGGGCTTGACCGACGCCTTCCTTTATCTGGTGTCTTACCCCTTTGATTGTGCCGAGCAGGTGTCTTCACGGCTGTTGGCGATCGCCGCCTTGAGGGATGTGCTGTGGGCCTTCGAAGCTCCGGGGATGCCCGACGCCGAGGAGCTGCAGGCTCAGGTGAAGCGGGATATGGATCGCCTGTCCATGCTGCAAAAGTATAACGGGGGCTTCGGCTTTTGGGCCACCTCTCCCGAAACTTGGCCCTACATTTCGGTGCACGTGGCCCACGCCATGGCTCGGGCCAAGGAGAAAGGCTACGAGGTTCCCGAGCGGACGCTCTCTCAGAGCATGAATTATCTGGCCAACGTGGAGTCTCACATTCCCGGTTGGTACCCCGAGGACTGTAAGCGTATGATTCGGGCTTACGCTCTCTATGTTCGGCATCGCCTAGGCGACACCGACATGCCCAAGGTCAAGGCCCTGATTTCCGAGGCCGGCGGGGTCACCAAGCTGCCCTTGGAAGGCATGGGTTGGATCTATTACGTGATCTGCAAGGACCCAGACATGGCCTCCTTGGTCACCGAGATTCGTCGACATCTGAACAACTCCATCACCGAAACCGCGGGCAACGCCCACTTTGTCACCAGTTACAGCGAAGAGGCAGGGTATGTGGTGCTGGCCTCGGACCGCCGAGTGGACGGCATCTTGCTAGAGGCCATGATCCACGATCAGCCTAGCAACGACCTGATTCCGAAGTTGGTGCGGGGACTGCTGGCTCACCGCAAACGCGGCCAATGGGGGAACACTCAGGACAACTGCTTTGTGCTGTTGGCCTTGGACCTGTACTTTCAGACCTTCGAGAAGACCACCCCGGATTTCGTGGCTCGAATTTGGCTAGGAGAAGAGTTTGCCGGGGAGCAGACCTTTAAAGGCCGTCAGACCGACTATCGCTCCCTCACTATCCCCATGAGCTATCTGGCCGAGAGGGGTGAGAAAACCCTCACCTTGGCCAAAGACGGACCCGGGCGCCTTTACTACCGTCTGGGTATGGATTACGCCCCGACAAGTTTGAAGCTCGATCCAGCAGACCACGGATTTGCTGTGGAGAGGGTCTATGAGGCGGTGGACGACCCCGAGGACGTCAAGCGCGATGCCGATGGGACCTGGCGGATCAAGGCCGGAGCCAAGGTGCGGGTGCGCCTTTCTATGGTGGCTCCGGCGCGGCGTTACCACGTGGCTCTGGTGGATCCCCTGCCTGCCGGTCTCGAGCCCATGAATCCTGCTCTGGCGGTGACCGGAACCGTGCCTTTGGACCCGTCGACTCAGGCCAGCCGAGGGCGCTACTGGTACTGGATGGGCACCTGGTATGAACACCAAAACATGCGAGATGAGCGGGTGGAGGCCTTCACCTCCTTGCTTTGGGGAGGCGTTTACAGCTATAGTTATATGGCCCGGGCTACCACACCGGGGGCATTCGTGGTACCCCCCACTAAGGCAGAAGAGATGTATGCTCCCGAGACCTTCGGTCGAAGTGCTTCCGACAAGGTGGTGGTGGAATGAAAAAACGCATCCTGGAACTGCTGCTGGTGATCGCCTGTGTGGCGGTGGTTGTGGTGTTGCTCAAGCCTGATAGCGGTGTTCCTCCAGAACTCCCTGAGGTCTCGGAATCCCCGGTGGCTCGGAGAAATTCGGACAAAATGCTGCCTGTTCCCGGACCCAGAATGATGGTCGAAGGGCCTCCATCGGAAGAGGTGAGTCGGGTGAGGCTCGCAGGGAACGTGGAGCGGGCCTCGCTTGAGGCATGGGAGGCTCGCTATCGAGAGGCTTTGGCCTTCCTGGGCCAGGGGGCCAACGACCGGGCCGAAGCCAGCCTCAATCAGGCCTTGGATCTCGCCCCCCAGGCTGGACTGGAAGCTCTGGCTCGCACCCTCGATGCGATGGCCTTGGTGAAGTACCGGCAGGGGCAGTATGAGTCCAGTGTCCTGAATCAAAAACAGGCTATCGCTTTGCTGCAGAGTTCTCCTGACGCCGCTCAGCACCAAGCCACCATCGCCGACTACGAAAGCCGTTTGGCCCAGGCTCTCCAGGCCCAGGGTCGTGAGGTGGATGCTTTGGCTGCCTTGGAACGTTCACGTCTGGCCTATCGAGCGGCCTATGCTCCGGGAAGTCCGGCTTTCGCCGACTCCATGCGCAGTCTGGCCAACCTTCACCGCAGCTTCGGGGACAACGACGGCGCCGCTCGGCTGCTGGAGGAGTGAACCCAGCAGCACTTTTCGGAGTGGGAGGGCTGCTGATCCTGGCCACTGCTGTGGCTCTGGGGTGGGAGCGTTGGCGCCCGGACTCCGAACCGTTGTTTCCCCGCCGCCGTCTCAGAGCTTGGTGGATGATGGTGGCGGTTTTCACCTTGGCCAAGCTCGGCGGACCGACCGTCACCGTGGCGGGCTTCGCCTTTTTGAGCCTGATCGCCCTGCGAGAGTTCTTACACCATCTACCCCGAAAATTGAATCGCGGCACCCGCTTGCTGTGCTATCTGACGGTCTTGATTCAATATTGGTGGGTGGCCATCGACTGGTACGGCATGTTTGTGGTCTTCATTCCGGTTTTTCTGTTTCTTTATCTGCCTCGGGCCGGCAATTTTGAGGACGGGCAAAACACCCAACTCTCGGACCAGTCGTATCTGCACTGGGGGATGATGACCACCGTGTTCTGTCTCAGCCACGCAGCCTTCTTGATGGTCTTGCCCGGTGGTCCGGGTTTGCTCTTCTTCGTTACGGTCGTCACCGAAGTGACCGATGGAGTGCGCATTCTCCTGGACCGCTTCCCCTTGGGTCGCCGCCTGGCTCCGCTAGGAGCCACCGCTGCAGCGATGCTCTGCGCCTTTCTGTTGGGGCCCCTGATCACGCCCTTGAGCACTATGCACATCGTCTTGGCCGGCTTTGTTTTGGGTCTGGCTTGCCTGGTGGGGCACAGCAACATCACCGCAGTCTCCGCGGAACTCAAAGTGGCCCCCGGCGGAGCCTTGGCCCGGATCGAGAGCCTGGCCTACACCGCTCCGTTGTTCTTTCACGGCTATCGTTACTTTTACGGTTGAGGGTGGGTCGGTTAGGTGGGTCTTGGACCCTCATGCAAAGGGAAGGGAATTGTCCCAGCCCACGAAGTTTGCTTTCGAGGTGAATATGCGAAGACTTCTTTTAGCGGTAGTGTGGGTGCTCGGGATGAGCAATTGCGTTCTTGGCCAGCAATTGGATACCAACACCTATTACCGGTTGACCAACTCGTTTCTTGGAGCGTCTCGCTCTCTGGACACTTACAGCGACTCAGGTAATGAACCCTTTATGGCTCCAAGCGGAAACCAAACCGGGCAACTCTGGCGCTTGACGCCACTTGGTAACGAACGATACCGGTTGACCAATCACTTTCTTGGACCAGGCAGAAGTTTGGACACCTATAGCGACGGAACGAACGCTCCGTTTATGGGCCAAACCGGTAATTTCTCCGGACAGTCTTGGACTCTGTTGCCCGTCGGCGATGGGACCTTCCGCTTGCAAAACGATTTTCTTGGCAGCAGTCGTTCGTTGGATACCTATAGCGACGGGGAAAATAAGCCTTTCATGGGCCAAACGGGGAACTTTTCCGGGCAGTCTTGGAAACTCACTCCCGTACGACGAATTCAGACCAGCGGAAGCTAGCGAGGTACGGAAGCACGCCAGCAAGGCCGCACATTCCCCTAACGAAAAAACTGGGAGATGAGCCTCCGAAGAAGGAACAAAGAAATCCAACATTGGCATGGTCAACGCCATGGTCAAGCGAGGAGAGCTGAAGAGTTCGCGCTGCTGCCCGGTGGGACTGCGCCATCTTGAATTGACCTGCGAGCTGAATTACGCCTATAAGCTCGAGCGCAGTCCGTCCTTTTTGCAAACCCTGATTCAGAACGGCTTTCAAGAAGCCGAGAGATTTCTCAACGGGCAAGAGTCGAGTTGCCGACTCTGAGGAGCCCTCGTCAGCAGGCTTGGGAGCCTCTCATTGTAAAACTCCTTTTATGAACACCTCATATCATGAACTGTCTCGAAGACTCGAGGCTGCTGACCGCCGGGTGGCCCTCCTTCCTATTGGCTGCACGGAACAGCACGGTCCTGAATTGCCCCTCGAGACCGATTCTCTGGTGGCAAAACACCTATGCCGGGATCTCACCGATCGACTCAAACCTTGGGTCTCCCACGTT
>JBJHCR010000031.1:0-17004 GCA_050486105.1 Vulcanimicrobiota bacterium | reverse complement strand
CCACTACACTCCCACTGAACCCAACCGGGATTTTTGCGGGACGGTGCACGTGTCTAACGAGGTGGCCAGGAGCTACTTGAAGCAGGTTTTTGAAGGGATCTTGCGTCACCCCTTCGATGCCCTGGTGGTGGTGAACGGCCATGGGTCGGTTTCGGGTATCCTCAAGGAGGTTGGGTTCTCTCTAGTCTTCCCTCAATTTGAGAGTTCAGAACTGCGCCGCCCGATTCTTTGCTTGGACGCCTTCGAGTTTTCCGGGGTCATCGCTCAGGAGTTTGGGCAGGCTCCGGGCCGGCATGCCGAGTGGACCGAGTTTCTCTACACCTATCACCTTTTGGGGTCGGCTTACTACGGCGATGCCCGATTGGACCGGTTGGAGGCTTTTGCTCAGTTCGAGGGTTTCCAGGTCCGACAGCCCGCGGTCCTCGGGATTCCTATGGAGCGACGTTCGGTGGATGGGGTGGTTGGTCCGGTGCTTCCTCCGCACTACTCGCGAGCCACTTTAAAAGAGGATGCCGGACGGCTGTGGACCTTACTGCTCGACTGCCTCGAGGCCAAGATTCGATCCGAGTTGGACCACTTCTGGGAGCGGTTTGAGCAAGATCCCACACTTCCGTGTTCTCCATAGGGTAAGCCTAAAGCTCAACCAGGGGAAATCCTAGAGCTTCTGCGGCCTGGCACATCCTCTCATCGTAGCTGGCCAGGCGAACAGGGAGTTTACGCTGACGTAAAAATTCCAGGGTGGACAGATGCAAGGCGTCTAAGGTGCGAACTGGTCCGGGAAAAGGCCTGAGCGCCCTCTGTAAAACCGGTGGGACCATCTCCACCAAAGTTATCCTTGCCAACAACAGATTCACGAGATCTCCATGACTTGCTGCGAGTTGGCGAGCATGAACACGGGTCCATAATTCGTATTCCAACAGACGACTGCCAATAAGGTCATCTAACCAAATGGCCGGGGAGGGCCGTCGATCTTCGGCTAGGAGTTGGGCGAGCGCCACTGAGGTGTCAAGATAGATCACGTTCGCTTCGATCGAGATCGAGTTCGTGGATTAGGGTTTGCAGTGGAGCCACGGGCAATCCCGAAGGTGGCTCATTCGAGGAAATGGCTGGGGGAACGACCCAACCTTTACGAACGGCATCGGCAAGAAGCGCGTCCCCCAAACGAGTGCTTCGGTCGGCTCGGGGGGGTACGAGTTCAGCGACCACCTTATCGCGGTCCGTCACCAGCACGGTTTCACCGCTGGCCGCGAGGCGCACGTACTCGCTCAATTTGTCCTTCAAAACTTTCAGACCTACGGCTCGCATGATCTCAAAGTAGCCACTGGTAGCTACGTTGTCAAGACTTGGTCTAGATTCCCGAGAACTCCTGAGAGGATCCCCTACCAAGATTAAGGAATGATGGAGCCCATGAGTGAAACCCCGGATTACACCCCCATGTTGCAAGCGCTCAGAGCTCTGAGCGCAGCTGACGGCCGGATCTCCCATGAGGAGCGGGCCTGGCTTAGAAAGATCTTTGAGGAACTGGAGGTGCAAGAGCAGGTCGCACCAGTGATCGACATCGAGCGCCTCCAGCAGACTCTGGCCGAGCCTGAGGACCGTCGCGACTTCATTCGACTGATGCTGTTGGTGTCTTTGGCCGATGGGACCACCACTTCAGAGGAATGGGGTATCATTTCTCAAGTGGGTGCCCAGCTTGGGGTCGCAGAAGACGAACTCGAGGAACTTCGTCAGACCACGATTCTGGCCGCTTTGCCTAATGACTAGAAGATTACTCCGAGAGGCTCCTAGACTGAACGAGGTCGGAAGGCAAAAATGATTCCTTGAACTGCTCATATCTTGGATTCAGCGGTGAGCTCAACTCGAGCTCTGGGATTGATGTCGTTGGATACTACACTGAGACAGCCGCTGACTATCTCGCCTGGAGCTCGAATCGCAACATGCATTTTGGCTATTGGCGTCGGGGCCTTAGCCCTCTACATCTCGAGCCTATGCTTGAAGAGATGAACGCTCAAGTTATTGAGCGACTCGGTCTGACTTCTTCAGGAGAGACTATCGTGGACCTGGGATGCGGGCTAGGCGCCACCATGCGTACTCTAGCCAGACGATTCACGAACGATAATGTACTCGGAATAACTCTGGTTCCTTGGCAGGCAGAACAGGCAGCGATCCTCAATCAAACGTTCGGAACTCGGTTGAAGGTCCTTGAAGCCAACTACCTCCAAACACCCTTGCCCTCCCATTATGCAGATGCAGCTTATTCGCTGGAGAGTTGCTGTCATGCTCCAGAGGAGTCAAAGGCTGAGTTCCTCCAGGAAGTTCACCGAATCCTGCGTCCCGGAGGACGCTTCGTTATCGCTGATGGCTTTGTCCGAAAACCGTTTCAGGACTGTAATCCGGCCTTCCGTATTTTGGCCAAGAGCAACTGTGCCGGATGGAGCCTGCCGTGCTTTCCGTGCTTGCCAAGGTTCCTAGAGCATTTGGAAACGCTTGGGTTCGTCGATATCCGAGTGAAAGATATCTCTTGGAACATCGCTCCTTCCGTGATGCAGGCACCACCGAAAGCTCTCAGTTTCTTGGCTGGCAAGGTGATCAGGGGCGAACATTTGAATAAAACTCGAATCGCTCACCTATGGTCGTGCCTCATAGCATGCGCAGTAGGGCTCTTCCGTAGAGATTTCGGTTACTTTCTGATCTGGGGCCGGCGTTCACCATGAGAGCTTTCGAAGATCGGTCCAGAAAATCGTATTTCCCCGCGCATTATCTGGGTTATGTGGACGACTGCTACTCCTCAATTGCTGGAGCAAGGGAAAGTGTCCGAAGACCTTACTCGATCGGCTTTTCGCAGATCACCATCACCTGACCACCACGGATCAGACCTTGTCGAGCGAGCCAATCTAAGCTTCGAAAGCCAACTTGAGCCAGCCTACGCAGCCAGCCAGACCCTTGCTCCGGGCGAGACGGCACCGGCACCGATTGGTAGACTTTCACCACCTTCAGGCCATGCTTTTCCATCAGCTTTTTGAGGGTGCTGGGGGTGAACTCGAATAGGTGGTAAGGAGGCTGTTGTCGCGGGCCTCTTTGCACCTTCAGGGCGTAGAGCATGGACCGGCTCTCTTGATGAGAGACGTTTTCCTGGGCCAACCAACCCAGCAATCGTACTCCGGCAAAATAGAAGGAATTCACATAGCACGGCACCTCGATTGCCAGGTGTCCGCCCTCGACCAAGAGTTCTCGGGCGCACTCCACAAACATACCAGGGTCGGTCATGTGCTCTAAGGTGTGACCACAGTGGATCAGTTCGAAGCGTTCCCCTTGATCACGGATGTCTTCGGGGCGTCCGGCGATGACCCGCTCGTCCACTAACTTCCTGGCCTCAACGGCGGCCTCTTCGGAGAGTTCAATACCTGTTGGCTCCCAGCCTTGCTCTCGAGCCACCTTCAGGAAGTAACCCCCGGCGCAGCCAACGTCCAAAAAGCGACCGGGCTCAGCGCGAAAGGGACGCACCAAGTCTAAGACTTCTGAGTAGCGCCGGCGTAAGGGCTCCTCGTTCTCAAAGTAGCTGCCTCTGGCCAAGAGCGAGTTGTAGTCGGCCTCAAAATACTCTCGAACATAGTAAGTGGCCACTTCCTCGGGACTGGGCAGCGGACTGACTCGGACCAGACCGCAGCCCATACAGCGCAACAGATCGTAGATCTGTTCTCGATGCTGGTAGAATTCGGCGGCGTAGCTCTCGGCCTGGTTGGAATGGCAGACCGGACAGGCTGGCTTCAAACTCCGTTTCCACTTTCGAGCTTCAAAAAGGCGAAGGCGTAAGATGGTGGTATAGCCTTGCATGAGTTGGCGAAATCCGAGCTTAGAGTAGCCTTCTTGTCGATCTCGGAAGACCACTCCCACCTCGTGAATGGTCAGTCCGATACGGTGGCAGCGAAACAGTACTTCTTGCACGATGGCTGGCCCTACCGAACGCAAGCTCTCGATGTCGATAGCCTCCAGGCTTTGACGACGGAAGCATCGGTAGCCAGAGTTAGGGTCACGCACATCGATCCCAAGCACGATCTGTATATAGAGGTTGGCGGCCCTGGTGATCATGCGACGCACTAACCCCCGGTCGGCATCCAATCCTTGGTCCACGAATCGGCTGCCCAAGACCACATCGGCCTCCAGGGCGGCCTCAAACAATTGGGGCAAGTAGCGAGGGTGGTGAGAGAAGTCGGCGTCCAACTCGCAGATCAGGTCCGCCCCTCGGGCCAGTCCCCAGCGGTAGCCGTCGACGCCTGCCACCCCGCGCCCTTTGAGACCTGTGCGTCGAATGAGGTGCACTCGAGAATCGGTGGCCGCTAGGGTTTCCACCAGGTCTGAGGTGCCGTCGGGGGAATTGTCGTCCACCACGCAGACTTCAACTTCCACCCCGGGAGTGGGGGTGGTCAGGATGGCCTGAATCAGGTCGACGATGTTTTCGCTTTCGTTGTAGGTGGGGATAAAAACCGCCGCCCGCCGGAATTCTGCCATGGGGTTGGTCTTTTGTCGCTCTTCAGGTGGGAACCTCCCCTCGAGGCCACGAAACTGCCAAGCTATGCCCGCCTCCCCGAACGCCATCCTTATCGGCTTACTCTTTTTCGGTGCCGTATTGAGGTTGTGGGACCTTGGTGGGCCCGGGTTGTCCCTGGATGAGTCCGGCACTATCTTTTTCGGGAGCTTTTCACCTAGGGATCTCCCGGGGATCATGCTGGGAGTCGGCGAGGTTCATCCCCCGGGTTACTTCAGCTTCATCTACAGTTGGCAGATTCTAGGAACCGGGGAAGGCGTGCTCCGTTTTCCATCGGTGTTGTTTGGATTGCTGTCACTTTTTCTGGGTCTCCATCTGTTTCGGCAATGGGGGAACGAGCGCGAAGCCACCTTGGCAATGGGTCTATTGGCGGTCTCCACCTACCATATCGAGGCGAGCCGAGAGCTCAGGATGTACTCCTTGTTGGTTCTCCTTGTTCTGCTGGCTTTAACCTGTCTGCAGCACTGGCTTCAGGGAGGCGGGCCGCGCTATCTGGTTGGTTACAGTCTGGCTACGGCGCTCTCGTTCTACACGCACTATCTGTCTTTTTTTGCTTTGCCGGTTGCCTTTTTCTGGGTCCTGCCCGGAGGGCTGGCTCGCTGGTGGCGCTGGCTCTTGGCCCTGGCCGGTTCGGGGTTTCTGTTCCTCCCTTGGCTGCAGGTGTTGCTGAAACAGGTGGGCGGTCAAGACTTGCTGATTCGACCGGCTCCCACTTGGTCTGAGGCCCTGGAATTGTTGGGCCGAATGACTATGGGCAACCTGGGGCCTTCGGGCTCGTCTTGGTTCATGGGAGCGGGACTGTTTACTTTGAGCATGCTTTTGGCGGTAGGCTTTCGTTCTCGTCGGGACTTGTCGGTGCAACGAGCGATGCTGTGGGTTTGGGTGCCGCTCGTGGTTCTGTTTGGGCTGTCCACCCTGACTTCTATGCGTCTTTTCGAATTCAAGTATTTCGTTTGGTGCACGCCACCCCTAGTGTGGTTGCTAGCCAAAGCGATCTTGAGTATGCCCTGGCGCTGGCTCCAGGGCTCGATGGTGATCTTGCTGGTGCTTGGGAACCTGAGCACTTGGTGGCCCACGGTGGGCCAAGGGCGAGACTATGGGGCCAACTGGCAGGCCATGGCAAACTTTCTGCGAGCCAACGCTCGCCCCGACGATCTCATTTTAGTACACCCCTCCATGAATGCGGTGCCCCTGATTTATTACGGGATTCCCGCAAATCGAATGCTGGGCGTAGACCAACCCTCGGAGGAGCAACTGCAGCAGTTCCGTCAGGCTCCTCGAGTGTTTCTGGTCACCACTCCGGTGCATCCTTACGTACGAACCGTGGGACTCGAAAGCAGCTTGATGAAACTCATGCCCAGAACCGAAGAACGCGAGCTTAGACCTCGTCTGCCTTCGGGATGGCTCAGGGTGGTACGGTTTCGTTAAGAACGGACCTGGAGCAGGCAATCCTGCACGGCCTGAAGGACTTGCTCGGGGTGGATCTCTTGCAGGCACCAAGGATCAAAATCGCAGATCCTCTTATAGCAAGGTGCACAAGGAAAGTCGGTGATCAGTTTTTGACCTCGGCCGAAGAGATCGATCTCGGTCCAAGAGGTGGAACCGATCAAGAGGACCACCTGTTTCTTGAGAGCGATCCCTAAGTGCATCGCCATGGTGTCCCCGGTGATTAGAACGTCGCACAGTTCAATCAGGGCGGCAAACTCTCTTAGGCTATTTTGGCAACCGGTGTCGATCACTGGGTGGTTCACCCGTTCCTTGATGGCCCGGTGTAACTCGAGTTCGGCTGGTCCACCGTAGAGCAGCACTTGAGCGTCCATTTGGGACCCCACGAGGTCAATAAAGGCCACCAAGTTCTCCACTGGCCACTTCTTCATCTGAAAGACTGGACCACAACCGGTGTTGATACCTATGATCGGTCGACTCGGGTCCAGTCCATGGTTCTCGGCAAATATTTGGGCAAAGGTGCCTTCCTCGGGGCTGATTTCGAAGCGGTATTCCTGGCCTTTATACTCCAATTCGGACATCTCATAGACGATCTCCGGGTAGGTCTTGGTGTTTTTTCGAAATTTGAGTTCGTCGTCGAGTCCTAGATCGTAGGCGTACTGGGAGGCTGGGTTGAGCGGGATCAGGGCCCCGTGGCTATTTTGACCGAAACCGATCCTGATCTGGGCCTGCACCTTGGTTGCTAGACCCGTGGCCAACGGCTCTTTGTCGAAGCAGTACAGACGGTCGAAGCTCTCTGCTCTCAGGCCTTCCAAGGTTCCCAAATCGGCTGTCATCAAACGGTCGATCTCCGGCAGGCCTTTCAGCAGTTCGACTCCCCCGGGTTCGCTGAGCCAGGTGACCTGGCTATTGGGATAGCGGTCTTTCAGGGCGGAGAGGAGCACCGTGGTGCGCAAAACATCGCCCACGGCCGCGAGCTTAATGATCAGGATTCGATGATCGTAGGGGGAGTAGTGCGGGCACTCGGGACAGGTGCGTTTGAAACGACAGGGTTTGTGGCCCAAGAAGTGGCGGCAGTCGAGCTTCCAATCGGTCATTCTGCCCTAGTGCGTCTCTTCTGGGCGAGACCCCTTGTCCGGGTGGGCCATTTGCCTCCAGGGCTCCTTCTGTTTTGAGGCGAAGCCGATCTAGTGGCAAAGAAAAAAGGCAAAGCGTCAGAAAGACCCAAGGTCCTGAGCAAAACTTCGGAAACGACTTCTCCAACGGAGGATCCAATGTCGTCCTCGAGACAGCAGAAACCTGGCAGAAACTTGGGCTGCGATGGGATCCTCAGCCTGCGATCCTATTGGCCCGGCCACCAGAAGGACACCAGTCTCACTGGAGATATTAGGCGTCACACCATCGACTCCGTCTTCTTGGGTGGAGAGCGGGAATATAGAGTCTATCTGCCTCCGGGCTATTCCGCCGACGATCCCTGGCTGTATCCGGTGCTGTTTCTCAACGACGGCCAAAACATTTTCGACCGAGAGACGGCGGTGTTCGGAGTCGAGTGGGAAGTGGACGAAAGCGCTGAGCGCTTGATCCGAGATCGTCAGGTGGAGCCATTGGTGGCGGTGGCGGTTTATAATTCCCATAAGCGAGTGATCGAATACACCCCCTTCGTAGACCGCAACCATGGAGGTGGGTACGCCGATGTCTACGGAAAGTTCTTGATCGATGAGCTGATGCCGGAACTGAGGAAGCTCTATAACATCACTTCGGACCCTGAGAAGACAGCCATCGCCGGGTCATCTCTGGGTGGCCTGTGTGCCTTATATTTGGCCTGGAGACACCCCAAGGTGTTCGGACGGGTGGCGGCCATTTCACCATCTCTGTGGTGGGCCGCACGGGCCATGATCACTTTCGTCGGAGGACAACCCGGAAGCAAAGGGCCCAGCAAGATTTGGCTGGACATGGGCACCGAAGAGTGCAGCACCGATACCACCGGCAATCAGGTTCCCGACGTGCTCGAAGATGTTCGAACTTTGCGGGCGGTGCTGGTTTACAACGGCTACGTTGAGGACCAAGACCTCTTCTATCGCGAGATCGAGGGCGGGCGCCACAATGAGCGCTCCTGGGCTCAGCGGGTGGAAGACATCCTCAAGGTTCTCTATCCCATGCCGGAGAGTATGGTTCATAAGTAGTAAGGAATGGAACAGCACGTTGACATACTTTGACTGGGAGATTAGTATGCTAGTATGCGAACGACTGTCCATCTCGATCCCGACCTCGACAACCGCTTGCGTCAGAAGGCCTCAGAGCTTGGGCTTTCTTTCAAAGAGGTCTTGAACCGCACCTTGGCCCTGGGACTGGCCGTCTATGAAAAGCCGGACGCGCCTTATCGGGTGCGGGCCAAGGCCTGTGGGTTTCGCACCGGCATCGATCTCGACCATCTCAATCGCTTGGTTGATGAGCTTGAAGTGGAGCCTTAAAGTCGTTGGTGATCCCCGACCTAAATGTCTTGGTCTATGTCTACAACGCCTCTGCCCCAAGGCATCTCTTGGCGGTGCGATGGTGGGAGGACCAGATCAATGGGGGGGCGTCCATCGGAATCTGTTGGCCGGTCTTGCAAGGATTCGTGAGACTGTTGACGGGTAGACAGATCGTCACTGACCCATACAGTCCTGAAGAAGTGTTTTCTCTCATTGATGGGTGGCTGGCCTTTCCCTCGGTGAGACTGCTCGGAACCACTCCACAGACTTACCTGAATTTCCGCAAGCTCGTTCAGCGTTATCGCATCTCAGGTTCCATGACGACCGACGCTTTGATCGCGGCCCTGGTGCTTGAACACGGCGCGGTCTTGGCCTCCAACGACACCGACTTTCTACGTTTCCGCGAGATTCGGGTGCTCGATCCCCTCTCCACCTGATCCAAGTCAAGGTTAGAGGCTATTTCATTGAGGATAATGCCCTCATGAGAAAGTCGATGTGGTCTCGCGAGCGGATGATTCCGTTGCTGATGTTCGGAATGTTGCTTTTGGCCAGTGGGTTGGAACTCAGAGCCCCCCACCAAGCTTCCTCTACAGCAGACTATGCTTGCTGTGAGGGGGAGGTGTGCCAAGACCAAGATTGCCGTTTATGCGACCTGGCTCGCCGAATGTCGGTTTCCCCAGAGAAAATAGCGGACTTCCGGCAGGCCCTGGTCGAAGATTCTTTTTGCGGTCCCGATCAGAAGATCTGCTGCTGCAGCTCTTCACGGTAAAGTCAGGGTATCGGGGGCATGGGAGGCCGGAAAAGGGGTCTCCTTACGTTTTAAGAGCCCTTTGGGATCGTAGTCGACCAGATCGGGAATCTGGCGACTGAGCTCGTTGGAGAAATCCAGCTGCTCTAAGGACTTGGGGTAGCTGCCGTGTTCGAGTTTGTAAAGCCTGAGCTTGGTGCCGAGCAAAGCGTTTTCCAGGCGGTTGGGCAGGCCGAAGATTCCGGCCAGATCGCCATCGAAGTAGAGTTCTCTGTCCTGCTCAAGGGGACTGAAACTGCGCCAAAGTAAGGTCTTGAGGGCTTCTCCTAGGACTTCAGGTTCCTCGGAGCCCAAGCGGTCTTTTGAGCCTTCAGGGACGGCTCTCTTGAGTTCCTCTAGATCTTGGGCTAGGCGAGCCCGCAGAAATAGATGGAAGGTTTGTTCCCCCAATCCGAGGAGATAATCCGGGGAGGTGACTTTATGAAACCCTCCCCAGGCGTGCCAATGGCGCAGAGTGTGAATCCAGAGATAGGTGTTTCGATCGCGCTCAGTGAGGAGCAGACTCTCGAGAAGTTCATGGAGTCTTTGTAGCTCTTCTTTCGTTAGGTCTGCGTTTTCCAGGAGATTCTCCAAGGCGAAAAGGGTTCCGGTGTTGCGGTTCATCCAAAGCGTCTCCGGGCCTTCGGTTGCGGCGATGTTCCGCCAAAGCTCAAGCTGCAAGGGCACCGCTCGTTTTTCGAGTTCGCTTCGGTGTTGATAGGTTCGATGGTGACGTCCGAGAACTTCGTCGATGGAAAGCGCCGTGAAATATTGCAACCTCGGGCTAGGTGGATTATCTGTCTCCAGAGCCCGCTGGGCCAGGTCTATGAGGGCTTCGAAGTCCTCGTCTTGATCCTCTTGGCCCGTAGGTCGATTCTCTGCCAGCAACCGGTGTAGTTCGGATCCCAACTCCCCGTCCTGACGCTCGATGTTAGAGAAATTGTAAGGGCTTTTGGACAGGACCTCGGCTCTTTTGGCGCTCTCAGAGGTCATCAGCACCGGAGCCTGGGAGTGTTCCCAAGTAGCTCGGTAGCGAGAGTTCACTAGGGAGACGAAAAATATCGCAGCAAAGACCACTAGCCAACCGAGAACCCGAAGGGCTAATGGTGAATCGGGGTATTCAATCCAGGGATTCTTCACAAAGAGTTGGTGAGATTTGATCAGGAGCATCGAGATCACCACAGTCACAACGCCGAGCACCACGCTCCAGAAAAGTACGCTATTCGTAGATAGCGACGCGGTTTGGTGCAAGAACCAAAGCGCGGTCAAGGGTTCGGTGAGTCGAGCTAGGTCCAGCTTCAGTAGGAGTCGACACAAGATCAGAATCCCAGCAGTAGAAAAAGCGGTGACAAACATTCCGATGGTCATCCATCGAAGCACCGAGGCAAGGTATCGGGGACCGGGAAAAAGGGGGCCGATCAAGACTCTGATGGCTAGCGAAGTGAGAGGAACGCCCACCAAGAGGAGCAACAACATTGAGGGCCAGGCGGTTTCCTTAAAGTAGCTGATGTTCACCGCCTCGACCAGGAGCCCAAAATTGAAGGAGAAGAGCAAGACCAGGAACCCCCCCGAACAGATCGCTTTTACAAAGCGGTCTTTCAAGGTCATCTGCTGGGACACTTCGGCAATATTTGGGGGGGATGGGCTCCCGAGCTGAGGGTCGGTGTCGGCGCTCAGCTGCCTTAGGGCCTCTTGAAAGTGTTTTTCGGATGCTTGACTCATGGCTTTCCTCTTTAAGCTGATGGGGCGTCGAAATGTCTTAGAAGTTTCTTGCGGGTGAAGTGGAGACGGCTTCGGACGGTGCCGATGGGGACGGCCAAGATGTCGGCCAACTCTTCGTAGCTGAAGGCGTGGACTTCACGGAGAACGATCAGGGCTTGGTCTTCCTTAGAGATTTTTTTGAAGGCGCTCTGCAGGTCCAGGAGTAGTGGGAGGCTCTGTCCGGGGTCGCAGTCAACTGGGCTCCTTGGATCCTTCTTGGAGGCTTCCAGGGACCCAGCCCAGCCTGTCTTGCGGTCGGTGTCCATAAGCCTATAGGTGCGGTGAACGGCGATTCGGTTGAGCCAGGCTTGAAATGTTTTGGGGTCTCGAAGCCAGGCGATCTTTTGCCAAGCCAGGACGTAGATTTCTTGGATCAGGTCATCCACCAGGTGATGCTGTCGGGTCAAGGACCGCACCAGATTTCGGGTGCGGTCAACGGTGGCTTGGAAAAGTGCTTCAAAGGCCTGACGGTCTCCGTTCTTCACTCGCCTAACCAATTCAGCAAGGGCCTGGTGGTCGAGTTCTGAATCCCAGTTCAGCTCCCCGGGAGAATTTGTGGCTGTAGCTCTGTTCAAAAGTCTTCCCTCTCAATTGTCTAGGATACTTTGGCCCAGCAGAAAGTTCACTGGAGATTCTTATTTTTTGGATTATCGAGGAGAGTGCCGGCAAACGAGGTAACTCAGGGCGATGCCAACCTCCGACCTTGCAAGAGAGGACTCAGGTCCACTCGGAAGCCGCAAGTTTGCTGTACCCTTGGCGATGTGGAGCTTTGCAGAAGCTTTACTGTGGTTCATCGTGCCCGATGTCCTGTTGTTTGCTATGGGAGTGGTCAAACCGGAAGGTCATCGACGAAGGGCCCTATTGTCCCTGGTGTTTTCAGGTTTGGGAATTGTGGTTATGGGAATTCTCTGCCAAACAATTTCCATGGAAGAAATCTTGTTTTGCTTACCCCTCACCTATCCAAAGATGGGAGAGCGAGTGATCGAGTTGGGTTCTCAGTGGGGGTCCACCTGCGCCCTCTACCAGGCTTGGTCTCTGATTCCCGTTAAAGTTTGGACCTGGGCGGTGGTCGAGCATTTGCATTGGTGGTTTCCCGCTTACCTCTTCTGGGTGGGCCTGGGGCGTGGGGTCCGGATGCTGCTTTTCTCCTGGGCCGGCAGCCTGGTGGGAAGGGCCGTCCCTGGCCTGCGAACAAAATCTTGGGCCATTCTCTATGGGCTCTTCTCCTTCGGGCTGTTGTACCTCTTGGGTGTTCCTTTTCGGTGAGATCGGATTGCTGGGGCAGGCGAACACATCAGAAATCCAACTTGTCAAAGTCGTTGTCGAGGTCGCGGCAGTTGAGAAAAATGACTTCGCGGCTGCGGGGGTAGGCTTGATAGAATTCTTCCAGGGCCTCTAAGTGCCGGGGTTGTGGAGTCTCCCAAGTCACTTGGATGGGAAGGGGTCTGCCGTCAAACTCGACCACGAAGTCGATTTCGCCCTTCTCTCTCCAGTAGAAAACCTGCCCGAATCTCTTCTTGAGGGCTAAGAACGCGACACCTTCCAGCGCGGACCCCAGATTGGGAGCCGAAGAACTCACCACGGCCTGTCTTAGCCCAGGGTCGACAGGATAATACTTCCTATTGCGCACGGCCTGTTTTCGGCTTGAGTAGGTGAAGTATGGACAAGAAAAGAGAAGATAGGCGTCTTCTGCGGCTCGCAGATAAGCGCTGGCTGTGTCCGTGCTAACTCCGTTTGATCCCGCGATTCGACGGAGGCTCATCTCGGAGCCACAGGACTCAAAGACCATCTGCACCACTCTGGCAACGGGGGCATGATCTCTGGCTCCGACTCGGTTAGAGATGTCTCGCTCTACGATGTCGCGAAAGTACCGCTGCCTTAGGGCCAAGTCTCCGTCCTCCAGCACAACTTTGGGGAAACCTCCCTCGGTCAGATAGGCCTTAAGTTCGTGCTTCGGCCTAACCTCTTGGATCTCAATAAAGTCGAAAGGATAGAGTTCCGCCACGCGATGTCGACCGGTTAACTTGGTGGACAGTTCCCCTGAGAGTAAGCAAGCGTTAGAACCGGTCACCACAAATCTGTGCCGGGGCCGCTCCAGTTGAGTATGCAGAAAGGACTCCCATTGGGGAACGTTTTGAATTTCATCGAAGAAGAAGGTCAAGTCTTGGGCTTGGGGATACTTAGATTGAAAGGCATCTAAGATTCGAAAGAGCAAGGCCGTGCCGAGGTGGGGGATGAGACGGGGATCTTCAAAATTGACAAACGCACAATGGGCGGGATTGAGCTGGTAGCGCCCAACTAACTGCCCCAAAAGGGTCGATTTTCCGCAGCGACGCACCCCCTGAATCACCAAAGCCAGCTCTGGGTCCAAAACTGCCGGAAGGTTTAGGCGCCGGGGCACAGCTTCAGGTGGAGAAGCCTCCCAGAAACTCCAAAAATCAAGGATCTTGAGCAAATCATCGTCTAACAGGTCCACTGCGTGTCAGGTTAACTCTACACTTTTTTCTTGTCAAGTTCACTCGACACTTCTTGTCCCAGCTCGATAGGGCTTCCCCAAGTCTCGCCCTAACCCCAACTCTCCGGGTCTATCTGATAGTATTCTCGGAATTCTTCATACAGTTGAGGATGTTGGGCGTGCATCTCTTTCGGTTGTTCGAAGAAAGCTTCGGTGGTGACGGCGAAAAACTCGGCTGGGTTGGTGGCTCCATAAGCTCTCAAGAAGGTCTTTTGGCCGCGCTCGACACGCTCGACCAGCTCGTGGTATTCGCCACTGAGAACATCGGCCCAGCTCTGGTAATGGGCGTCATCGGTAAGAATGGGAACTCCGTCACCCCGTCCGTCTTCTTGGTCTAGTTGGTGGGCGAATTCATGCAGAACCAGATTTCTGCCATTGTCGTTTTCGGCGGTGTCCAAGACGTCGGCCCAAGATAGGACCACGTTTCCTGAGACCCAAGATTCACCCGCTCTGCCCTGGAGGTCTTCGGAATGGATTCCTCCCTCCATGGCTCCTGTTTCGGCCAAGTAGGCGGTGGGATACAGTAAGATCGAGCGCAGTCCCGGATAGTAGGTGGCTTTACGGTTCAGCAAAAGCATGCAAGCCAGCCCCGCTACCGTGACCTTCACCTCTTCGGTCACCTCCAGGCCATTGCAGCCCTCGAACATCTTTTCTTCGAGGAAGACCTGGATGTGTCCGTGCAGCTCCTCCTTGAGTTCTTTGGGCAGCTTCCGGTATAGCCTTATATGGCGCTCGAGATGCGGCACCCACGCGGGGGGAAACGGACGTTCGCGGATTTTCCGTCGGCGTTGATTTTTGGTGCCGTAGGCCAGGGCTAGGCCAGCCAAGACCGCAGTGAGGGGAATAATGGGCAGCATGGGTTGTTCGAGTCTCCTTGCTCTAGTATTCCTAAGTGACCGTTTCGGTGCCTTCTAGGGTAAGAGCTTGCCTTGCAATTGAGCAGAAGAGTGCTCAAGGGACAGGCCGCCGAGCAACTCGCTCCTCCCACTCAGGGCTTTCCGTACCTTCCCAATGATGCTAGCTTTCTGGGAAGACCCATATACTACCTGATCATCAATGGCCTCTCCGACGAAGTGGAAGTGGAGGTAGTGTTCATGGAAGTAAAATCCGGCGAGAGTCGTCTTTCCAGGCGAGAGAATAAAGTGCGAGATGCGGTTGTGGCTGGGCGAGTGCGCTGGGAAGAACTGCGGCTTTAGGCCATCTACTACAGGAGCACCAAGGACGAGACTCCACCCCCGAAGCTCCCGACCTGTAGGTGCAAGGAGAATGGTTCAGAACCCAAATAAGTGAACGCTCTTCCTGAAAGCTTCAATTCATCACTGGGATGCACGCGACCGGTTATCGGCTTGAGATTTCTCAAGGACCCTCGAACATCCCACCAATGAAAGCATCAATAAGCCTAGATTCACTAAATCTCGAATCACTAGTCCCATTGCTTTGGTTGCAACAGATCTATTCCATGTTTGATGACTCTCGGATCGGCGTCCATAGGGACAGTTGGGCGATACCCGGCGGGTGCGTTTAGTACGACATAAACCCTCAGCTCTGACTCTCTACCGATGATCGCGCTGGCGAGATCTCCGAGCAAGGCGAATTTGATGGCCATGGACCAATTGTCCAAAGCACATTCCTGACGCACCTGTTGTTGAAGACTTTCTAGGAACTGAAAGGTTAAGGAGTCTTGTTGGTTCTCGAGGGCATCCGGCCAATCGGTTAAGCAACTCTCTAGCAGGTTTCGGAGAAACTTCTTTTCCTCTTTGGTGAATCGGACCAAGGAAGCGTCTTTTAGCAGCGTGGGATATCGCCCTATTGGCAAGTCAGTTCCAGAATGGAGAGGCCTCAACTCTGTCTGAAATACCGGTCTTCTACCTCTCAGTTCCAAGGTAAGGTCACCCACCGTAGCAAATCTCGAGGCGTCATCGAAATGTTTGTTTTCCAGGCCCCACCGAATGCGCCGCTCTACTTGGTTCAAGAAGTCGTCCGTTAGGAGACGTTGGTTTGCAGCAAGGTGTTCCTTCCAGGTCCCTATGGGCAAGCGAAACAGCTCTCTTAGCATTTCTACTTGGGCAAGGTGCTCTCGGGATGTAGCGAACCAGCCTTTGTCTTGAGCTTGAACTGGCCATTGCAAGAAGAGCAACAACAAGAACGAAAGACCCGCACGCGACCGCATGCTTGGATATTCTTTAAGCCAGAAAAGCGACCTTCAGGGCAAGCTTAGGCCATCGACTTGGGGTTAATGGGTGTCTTTCAGTTGTCCATCTTGATCCCCACCAAAATCTAAGCTATCCTAAATGAGGTCCCAAGGATCACGTGATCGACATGTACACTCTTCCTTTTCTATAAGAACCCCCACCAATCCAGTGCCGCACTAGAGCCGTCCATCCCGGCTGTTCTTATAGTCTTTTTTCACAGAAGTGGCTGTGCGCCGAATCGCCCCGAGTCCTAACGACGCAATTTTTCGTCAGAGGAATTGCAAATTTGAAGCTCCTAGTGGACCTATTTTCGAGAAATTGCGGTTCCCATGACGGAAAAAGGGCGAGTTTGGCGATGTGGGTTGATTCTGCGCACAGCCTCTCAAAGGAGTGTTTTATGAAATTCAATTCTGATCCTATTCCCGAGCACGAAGAAGTGCCCTTGGCCGACGATGGTCGCTGGGAAGAAACCGTTGATCTGTGGTCTAGTAAGGGCGAGGCTCTGTCTTTGGACGAAGAAAACAAGGTTTATGTTCTCTCGGTGGGTGTCGAGCGCGACCCGCTGGTGCGCCACGCCCAACTCGAGGAGATCCTATCCCTGGTCAAAGCTCAAGGTGACGACATCTCAGGCTATGAGATCTACCATCTCAATAAGGCCAAGCCTCGGACTTTGATCGGCAAGGGCACCTCGAGAGCGGTAGCTCAGCGTGCCCGTGAGAGCGGAGCCCAAGTTCTAGTCCTAGACGCCCATCTGTCTCCCTCCCAAATGCGCAATCTGGAAGACGACGCGGGCATCAAGGTCCTGGATCGAGAGGGTGTCATTCTTAACGTATTTCTGCGTCACGCTCGAAGCCGACAGGCTCGGATTCAGGTGGAGATCGCCCAACTCGAGTATCTTCGCCCCCGGATTCGTGGCGTTGGTCTGGACATGGACCAGCAAATGGGTGGACTCAAGGGGAGTCGTGGGCCCGGGGAAACAGCATCCGAGCTTCTGGCTCGCCAACTCGATTCTCGCCTCGTCGAACTAAAAAAAGCCAACGAAAAACTTATGAGAGCGGGCGAAAACAGAAGGGACGCCCGGGGTGACTGCCAGCGTATAGCTCTTGTAGGATACACCAACGCCGGCAAGACTTCGCTTCTCAACGCCTTGACCCAGGAGAACTTCTCCTCAAAGGACCAGCCTTTTGAGACCTTAGACACCGTGTCTCGGTCTTTAAGTCGTCACGGAGAGCGGATCGTCATCAGCGACACCGAGGGATTTATCCGAAATCTGCCAGAGCGCCTGA
>JBJHCR010000030.1:0-32892 GCA_050486105.1 Vulcanimicrobiota bacterium | reverse complement strand
TGGTAGGGTTTTCGTCGAATTCGGCCAGATGGGACTACTGGGAGAGAATGAGCGAAAAACTCCTGTCCCTATTACAGGAGCGAGGGGTTGAGAGCGATGAGTGAGCACCCACCTTTTCTTGAGCATTACATCGAAGCCAGGGATAGGATGATCGCTGCGAGCATTGAGTTTCGGAACGCCTGCCTGGCGATCGAGCCAAAGTGTCTGAAGGCAAGGACCGCCATCATCGAGCTTGGGCAATTGATGGAGAAGGGGTTGAAGGGTGCGGCAGTTTCCGAGGGCGGAGGGGTTTTGTGAGCATGTCTAATTCAAGGAATTTCCCTGTCCAGTATTCTCCTGATTTCGCTCCTCACCCATTAGAGATTCCCTGGGAGGTTGCGGAGCAAGCTTTTGAGGTCTACGCGAAAATTTACGGCAACCATCAAAGCTTGAAGCGCATAGCGGAGCGAGGCGGCTTTGGGGTCTTTGAGATGGACCTGTTTTTGCCCGAGTGGAGAGAGTTTTCGCGGAGATTGAGGGGCGAGAGCGATGCTTGACCGCAAGCGCATGATATCGCCGCCTTCGATCTTAGAGATGCTGCAACGCATCGAGTACCAGAACCGGCACTCCGTTTCTATAGACTGCCCCAAGTGTGGGGAGCGCATGAGGTCGGATGGCCAGCCAGAATCAGAGCAGATCCTGGCGCTGCCCGACCAGGATCACTGTTACCACGCACCCACCTGGTGGCGCTGTGAGCATTGTATAGAAAGGGGAGATAGTGATGAAAATTAGGCGCACTTACTATCTCACAGAGACCGGGGAGCCGCTGGGATCCGTAGAGGGCGAGTTTCCATCTTCGCTTGCCACACATGTTCTTTCCGCCCTTAAGGAAGGGGCTGACAAGACGGCAAACGGTCGTCCCTATTACTACGTAGACGGCAAGGCGCTCTCTTGTGAAGAGTTAGACAGAATAAGCTTTAACAGACCCAACGGGGAGGGTGACCAATGAGCCTCTCCTACATCCGCAAAGCCTACAACGTTCCCGCCTACCGTGGCAGCCGAGTCCGATACAGAGGCGAATGGGGACGGATTCTCTCAGCTCGCAATCCTGGCATGTGGCTGGCTGTGCGAATCGATAATGGCAAACGGATTCGAGTACACCCGACTGATGACGATCTTGTTTACCTGGAAGATCCGCGCCCTCAAATTGGTAACCAGCAGTTCTTCGACTTGATTAAGCGTTGTGAGGCCGCACTGGAGGGAAGCGATTTTAGAAGGCTCGTCAAGCTAGTGCCTGGCAAAGTATGCGCCGGCCACGGGCCCGGACTCACAGCGGTCTATGATAAGCAATCCGCGCACTACATGGGATTCTTGAAGCCTGTCTGCGTTGGAGCCAAGAAGTATTGGACGGCGCACCATCCTGGGTCGGACAGGAAGTGGCCACCTGGTTTTGCGACCCAGAGACTGGCGCTTAGGAAGCTCCTCGAATCTTGGGTAGCAAGCGCAACGAAGGAGAGTAGCCGTGAACGATACCTCTGAAATCTTGAAGCAGCTCCAGTCCCTCAAAGAGCAGATGGGGGCGACAGTTGACAGCCAGACTGATGAGTTTAACAAGCAACTCAAAGGCTTGGAAATAAAAGCTGAACCTCAACAGTGGAAGGTTCGACACCAAGACCGTGGAGTTCTTGGGACAATAGAAAATTCCCAGTCTAGGGAGCGACCATTCTCGGCTTTGCCTTACTATTATAGCCTGAATGAGAGCGGGCTCATCCACTGTAATACGTTCCGGGAAGCTTCACTAGCGCTTCTCTGGTACTCCTACTGCAAGTGTGAGTTCAAGCTTCTTTGGGGTTGGACATACCTCAAAGAATGTACCTGCGGGGCCAGAGAAAAGGCGGGTGTGTGATGGGGATCTCTAAAGACACCAAAATCGCCCGACTGACTGCTCAGACCGCCGCGCTTAAGAAGATGATCAAGGTCCTGCAGCCTAAGGGTCGTTGCGGAGTGTGTCGGGGCGACTGGGAAGAGTGCGGCTGCGCGTGCGATTTCTCAGGACTCCGACGGATGGTCTGCAGTTGCTGCAGTTGGACCCGCAGGCCCAAAGCGACGGAGGCTCTATGGTAGGGCCCCCATGCTAGCCCTCCACCCCGGCGACAATCCGCTAGTCGTCCCTAAGGCCGCCAAGACCTTTGAGGACGTGACCATTCCCTGCCCTGGCTGCGGGGATCTGCTAGGCGTGGAACCCGATGTCACCGTGGTGGCCAACGGAAGAATTGAGACGTATAGGCCTGCACGGTGCGCCGGCGAGTGCTCCGAGCTGGTGGCTACAAGGCGCGGGCAAAGACGGCGGCCCAAATTGTACAAGATTGGATTGGAGGAAGTGATGGGTGAGACGAAGGTGAGTGTAGGGCGGCAAGAGCTGAGAGAGCGGCTCAGAGCTGTGATCGCGGCGCATGGGCTGAAACAGGCCGACGTTGCCAGGGGCTCCTCGGTGGGGGTCTCGCGCATCTGTGCCTTTCTTTCTGGCCGTGAAAACCTCGGCCCTCGAAACTTCGAGAAGTTGCGGGACTGGGTCACCAAGACCGAAGCCGGAAAGCCCCCAGAGCCAGCTCCGGACGACCAAGAGGTGTTACGGGAGCGACTGCGGGCGATCCTCGAAGCGCAGAGCATGGCGCAAAAGGTTCCCGCCACTGCTCTGCGATGCCATCCAGCTACTATCTCTGGATTCCTCCACGGCAACGGCCGTCTCGGCGCCGGGCGAGCCAAGAGGCTCGAGAAGTGGCTCTCAAGGATGGAGGGGCAGTGGCAGGCTAAGGGATTAGCCCCCGTAGAGTCAGGTACAGCTGAGGTCGAGATCCCGGACAGTACTTTGGAAATGGTGGATGAGTGCAAAGGAGACCCCGAAAACCCCTACGGGATTTCGATCAAACGCCGAACGCCTGATCAGATGCAGGCGAGAGTTGACCAGATGGAGGATGATGTTCGCAATCTCCAAGCCAATCTTGTGATTACTCAGCACGTATTGGACGCGCGCATCGAAGAGTTGGAAGAAGTTAAGCTCAACCTCAGGGAGGCTCTCGACGAGTGCGGGGCACTACGTCAGGCGAACAACGGGCTATTGAACATCAAATCCGATCGGGAAAACGAGATCGATAAATTGCGGAGGTCTGAGCAGCTTCTGGCTTCGCGAAACTTCCGGCTCATCGACCAGAACCAACAGCTTTCTCTCTGTGTCGTCGATCTCTTAAAGGAGCGTGTGCCCGAATCGGTTTCGGGTTTGCTCCTGTCCTGGGCTCAGTCTCACGGTAACTAGGGTCCACGGATGGAATGGAACGCTAAAACTCTGGCCGAGCTGATCCTCAGTTATCGCTTTCGGTGGCACAACGAAGAGGTTCTGCAGGCTGCGTTGGCCGATACTCTGTGGTGGCATGGGGTGAACTTCACCCGAGAGCACCGCCTCCCCAAGGGGGCTGGGACAATCGACTTCCTGGTCGGTCAGTCTGTTGGGGTCGAGGTGAAGATTTCCGGGAGTCGCCGGCTAGTGCTGCGGCAGTTGCAGAGATACGCACCTCACGTCGAGGAGCTGCTGCTCGTCACCGGGAGAGTTCAGCTCGGGGCCATGCCTAACCACCTCTTGCCGACATCGACACCCTTGGAGGTCGTCACCCTGGAAGCGAGCTTCCTATGACGGGAACTGTAGCCCTGGAAGACCGGCAGTGGGTGATCACCTGCCAGCCCCACGTGATGACGCGATTTAAGCGAGTCTTTGCCGGAGTCAGGAAAAGCAGTCATGGGTCGGTGAGGCTGTCTGCCACGCCTCAGAATAGTCGGGACCTGGAATGGTTCTTGGCTCGCTACCCGATGAAGGTCCTCGAAGCGGACGTCTTGGCCAGGCTTTCCTCCGAGGACAAAGAGAGGGAGGCTGAGACTGTTCGGATCCTCGCCGGTGCTGGGTCGAGGACGCCCCCGGCTCCTTTGGCTATCCCAGCTCGAGACTATCAGCAACAGGTGGCAGATCTGGTGTGCACCAATGGCTTCCTCCTTCTGGCTGACGATCTGGGAACTGGGAAGACGGTCTCTGCGTTGGCCACCCTGGTTCAGCACGGCCGCTGGCCGGCTCTGGTGGTCACCCTCACCCATCTCCCCACTCAGTGGCAACGAGAGTTGGCTCGGTTCTGCCCTTCGCTCACGGCACACATTCTCAATTCGACCACTCCTTACGACGTCGAGGCAGACGTGCTGATCTGCAACTACCACAAACTCTCAGGATGGGCTGACACCCTCTCCGGCATGGTGAAGGCGGTGGTTTTCGATGAGATCCAGGAGCTGCGCCGCTCCCAGAGTGCCAAGTATTCCGCCGCGGCCCACATTGCCGAGCGGGCCGAACTCCGCTTAGGATTGTCCGGAACTCCCATCTACAACTACGGCGGTGAAATCTTCAATGTGATCAACGTGCTGTCTCCAGGCGCTCTCGGAGAATTTGAAGAGTTTGATCGAGAGTGGTGCGTAGGTTTCACGGATAAGCGGCGGCTTAAGGATCCGAAGGCTTTCGGGCTTTATGCCCGATCCGCCGGCTTCATGCTGCGGAGAACACGCAAAGACGTGGGCCGAGAGATTCCTCCCCTCTCCGTGTTCCCTCACGAGGTAGAGACCGACAAGCGACAATTGGCCGAAGTGGAGAAGGGCTTGGAAGGCTTAGCTCGGACGATATTGTCCAGCGAGCAGCTGGTCAAAGGGGCTAAGTTCCGAGCTGCCGGCGAGCTGGACTATAGGCTCCGAAGAGACACCGGCATGCTCAAGGCACCCTACACCGCCACGTTTGTTCGGATGCTGGTAGAGGCCGGAGAGTCCGTCCTGCTCTATGGTTGGCACCATGATGTCTATGATGTTTGGCGGACGGCGCTGGGTGATCTGAAGCCGGCCTTTTACACCGGGCGGGAGACTCCGGCCGCCAAGGAGAGGGAGATTAAGCGCTTCATCGCCGGCGACACGCCCGTGGCCATCTTGTCCCTTCGGGCCGGCGCAGGCTTGGATGGGTTGCAGCATGTCTGCCGGACTGTCGTGTTCGGAGAACTGGACTGGTCTCCAGGTGTGCACGAGCAGGGCCTGGGCCGGGTCTACCGAGATGGCCAGGTTGATCCGGTCTTCGCCTATTTTCTTATCGCAGATGGAGGCAGTGACCCGATAGTTGCAGACGTTCTAGGGGTTAAGCGCGGACAGATCGACGGCCTCAAGGATCCTGACGCACCGTTGGCGGAGCGAAGAGCAGATCCCGGGCATATCAGCCGGCTGGCTCAGGCCTGTCTTGAGAGGTGCGCCAAGTGAGCGAACCTCTTCGCGCCCCCTTTCCCTATTTCGGCTATAAGGGGGACATAGCTCCAGAGGTCTGGAGGCGGTTAGGGAATCCGCCGAACTATGTGGAGCCGTTCGCCGGCAGCGCTGCGGTTCTATTGCGGCGACCGGGCGGAGCGGGTCGACGAGAGGTCATCAATGACCGCTATGGGCTGCTGTGCAATTTCTGGCGCGCGGTGAAGCATAAGCCTGATGAGGTCGTCGACTACGCCGTCTGGGTCTCCTCCGAATCAGACTTGAACGCGAGAAATGTCGAATGTCGAGAGGCTCTCGAAACGCTCACGCCACGGCTGGAGCATGACCCGGAACACTGCGATCCACGACTAGCAGGATACTGGTGTTACGTCCAATGCCTTGCAATTGGGGAAGCAGCCTTTGCTAAGGGGCCTTGGGTTAGAGAGGATGGCCTCTTGGTCCGCCGTCCTGGGGCGGACGGCATAAGACGAGGCATCCCTAACAGTCATTCTCGCGGCATCCAGCGCGCTATCCCGTTCCATTCCGACCAGGGGCTTCTGAGGGCCACCGCCTGTCCGGTCGAGTGGATACACAGGCTCAGCGACCGCTTGCCCAGGGTTAGGATCCTCTGCGGGGATTGGTCCCGGGCCGTGAAGCCCACGTACACCACTCAGCACGGCTTAACCGGGGTTTTTCTCGACCCCCCTTACGACACGGAATACGAATGCTACGAACACTCTAAGGCTATGACGAAACGGATTAAAGCCTGGTGTGAGAGCGCCGGGGAGGACCAGGATATGCGGATCGCGGTCTGTGGATACGAAGGAAGTCAGCTGGCTGGCCTGGTTAAGATTGGATGGCAAGAGTTTGAATGGCGTGCACGGGGCGGCCGAATCACAGTCGGCGGGCAGAGCGATAAGAATCGCTCTAGAGAGAGAATTTGGTTCAGTCCCTACTGTCTGACAGGGGCCGAGCAGCTCGACTTGTTTGAGGACTTGGAGTTGGCGCAGTGACGGATTTGGCGCGGAAGATATGTGACCCAAGAACGAAGTTTCGGTACAGGAAGGCTACGCCGGCAGAGCGTGCCGAGTACGAGGACTTCGGGGATCCCTGGTATCACGTGATGGTCGACGGCACGCCCGTCGGTGTTGTCATTAAGGACCGAAATCACATGGATAGGTATTCGCCAAACAGAGTGTTCTGGATTGGGCAGACGACAGCCGGCGAGAACACCCGCGAATGCCGGACTCGCAAGGAGGCCACGGACCGGCTGCTGGCCTTGGTCGCCACGGAGGGTTTGAAGTCTTGATCCAGCTCGAACTCTTTCCCGATTTCGCCGATCAGTGCTTTGAGGACGATCGAGCCAAAGCCCAGGCTAAGCTGGACGCCAGGCTAGCCCCGTTCCTCGGGCCCTTGATGCCCTGGGGTTGGGATGCTTGTCTCGACCTGCGCAAGGGTGACCTAGTGAGGATGTTGCGCTGTCCGGAGTGTCGGATGCTTTTCATTAACCTGCCCCTGATGAAGGAGTGTGTCTGTCGCGACTATTTCGAGCCGTCGTGGTCCAAGAGAGGCCCCGGCTACAACTGCTGGAGACCTCACGGATGGAACACCTGGCGGAATTCTGGATTCTGCTCCCCAAGTAGGCACTCAGGCCAAACTTTCGGTCCGATTTGGACAGAAGAGAGAGGCTGGCTTGTGGCTGAATATGACGGGCCCCTCACCGGCAGGACCTGGGAGTTTTTGGTCTATTGGATAGGCCGATCTAGAACTTGGTCGGCGAGATGGGAGCTTGTGTGAAGCCCATCCGAAGTTGGAGCCCAGACCGGCTGGAGATCGAGCAATTCGCCATCGTGAGCTCGTGGTCGTCCGAGCGTACTGCTCGGGCGCTTCTTGAGTTTCCGGATAGCGCGTGGATGCGGACCGGGCACAAGTTGGCGGTGCAGGCTATCCGATCTTTGCTGGTGGAGCGGCAGGAGGTCAACGACCTCGCCGTAGGCATTCGGATGCGAGAGATAGACAAGCAGCACGGGTCCGCGGCCTGGAAAGAGCTGCAGGTCGTATATCACGAGCACCTGGTGGGGATCAGTGCCCTGCACGCATTCGCTCTCCAGAGGATGCGCCACGAGTATCAATGGCAGTTGGCGGGCAATCTGGTCGAGGATGCCGCCGGCGGATTGCGAGAAGGCGCCTTCGGGGATTGGTTTGGGCGGATGCACAAGCAGTTCTTAGCGCTTGCGAGTACTGAGACGGACCGAGAGGTCCGCCCCTTCAATGAAGTTGTTCTGGAGCGAATTGAGCGTCGATTGAGCGGTGATTTGGAGACGCCACCCAGTACGGGAATACCCGAGCTGGACGACTATATACATGGCCTTGGAAGAAAACAGGTTGTGTTGCTGGTGGGGCCTCCCGGGATGGGCAAGACCACGCTAGGGTTTCAGCTCTCGGTTAATCTCTCTAGAGCTGGAGACGAGGTCTATTTCAATGAATTGGAGATGAACGAGGAGGAGATGGCCGACCGGGCCATTTGTGCGGCGGTGAAGAAGGAGCTCAAGGAAGTCCTTCCTGAGGACCTGGAGAGGGCCAGGAAGGCTACGGGCTTGCTCTCCCGGGTCTATCTATCGGACGAGCACTGCTCGCTTCAGGAGTGCGATAGGAAGACCCGGGCTCATCTTTATCGCCGGCCACAGACCAAGGTGGTGGTCACAGACTACGCCGGCCTTCTGCAAAAACATGACACCAAGACCAAGAGCGTGGATGCGGCCAACGAGGTGAGCGCCTGGGCGAAGAAGCTCGCTAGTGACCACGGGATCTGTCACATCCTGCTCCAGCAGCCAACAAAACAGTACCAGCGAGACAGACGGCCGATGGTGGAGCACATCCGCGACAGCGGGAAGTTTGAGCAGGACGCTCACGTCATCTTGTTCCTGCACTATCCCCGGCAGTGGGATGAGAGCATGCCTGAGGATTATATCCAGCTGCACATCCTCAAGAATAGATCAGGTAGGCGGGAGGGCATCGTGCACCTGCATTGGCAGCCCGGGTTCTACACTGTGCGCCAGTGGAAATGGGCGATCCCAGCGTCCACTGGAGGCACGGATCGCGGTCGCCTGCTGCAGACCAGTCTCTCAGAGCTAGAGTTTGAGGACATCCCGCTATGAAGGTCACACAGAATTGGCTCTGGACGCCCATCCCTGACCATCTCCTGGAGGCCCTGGCAGGCTACAAGATACCCATAGCGCATTACAGGGTGCTGCTGTGGCTAATCAGGGCGACGATGGGGCACAAGCGGCCCTCCGGGGCTCCGGCGCCGCTAGAGGACGTCACCATCAGCCTGAACCAGCTCGCTAAGCAGATGGAAGCGGACCGGGGCAACACCAGCCGCGCGGTCTACGGCGTGCTGAAGGCCGGTGCGGTGCTCCAGGTGGACAACGGTGAGCGCTCCAAGGGAGCGGCAGCCACCTACCGTATCAATCTTGTAACCGAGGAGTGGGGCTACACGTGGATTGGTACTGGCGATCCGCCTAAGGCAAAGCCCTTGCCGGTCACCGGTGAGGGGAAGGGGGTAGGGTCAGAATTACCCCTAGGGTCAAAACTACCCCTAGGGTCAAAATCACCCCTAGGGGTAGGGTCAGAATTACCCCTGGGGGTAGGGTCAAAATTACCCCTAGGTCACCCCAAAAAAACGGCGTGGTTATGCGATTCCAGCGCGCTCTCTGAGAAGAAGAGAGAAGAAGAGAGAGCCCCCCTACCCCCCATCGATGCCGAAACGACGAGCCTGCCACCACCAGACCGGACCGCTCAAGACATTTTCGTTGCGGTCAGCAAGGTCTTCTACCCGTTTGGCACCGCGCCGAGGGTCACGATGGGTCAGATCCGCGACTTCGTCGTGGCCTTCAGCGGCCACCTCGACGACGCGAAGGCCGCGCTACGCATCGAAATGGCCGAAATGCGGCACCAGAACGAACAAGCCCGGGCATCGGGACGTCGAGGCATTGACCACCCGATGACCCCTCTCCTCACCAGAACTACCGAAAGGCTTCGGAGAGCCGGCATTCGACCCCAAGAAAAGGAGCAGACATCGTGAGATCACCCCGCTACGCAGACCAACTCGAACTCTGGTTGGTGTCAGATAACCGAGGCTGGAGAGCGTTCCCTGCCCGCGAGGTCGCAGAAGCTAGCATGGGGCCGGATGGCCGGCTTTATCGAGGCCCAGCGAGCCTGGGTCGTTTCCTTGAAGTGTGCAGTCTTGAGCCTGTGACGGATGTGCAGAATTATCTCTCAACGAGTTATCCAGATGACGGAGGTAATAAGTGAAGAATGTGGTCAGCGAAAAGCCCACTGTGTGCCCCAATTGCTATTTGGATCCCGCCAGTTGCGAGGGGGATCCACCAAGGGAGGTGGCGCCGGGTTACGTCCTCTGCCCACGTTGCCCGGGCTTGCAGCGGTTTGCTGAAGTAGAGAAAGTAGAAGACGTCGCGGGTCCAGCTGTGCGGCGTAAGGTTTGCGGTGGAATTGCAGCCCTCTTCGCTGAGGACCAGCGCAAGGGAGACCGGCGGCGAGGTTCGGACCGAGGGCCTTCGAGGAAGAAGGCCCGGGCCAAGGCGAATTGGGAGCCCTTAGACCTGGGGGAGGTCACCCTCGTTACCTCTTCCCCGATAGCGCCCAAGGATCGATACGTGAATGTCATGGTGTCGCGGGAGATGGATGGTTGGTTGGCCGAGCAGGCGGCCCATCATGGGACCAATCAGTCGACTGTGATAAGGATGGCTGTGCGTCAGGTGCTGATTGTGGGCCCGGAGTTGCCGACTCACACCCCCCGGTCAACCTGGGCGAGTCGGAGGAAGTCCACGGTGCGGCTCTCGGAGGAGACGTGGCAGGCCTTGAAGGTCGTGGCGAGCACTCAGGGGCACAAGCGGGTGGGCAGGCTAGTGGCCATCATGGTGGACCATTGCACTCGCAAAGGACTCTATTTGGAAGGCACCTCTTGACACCGGCCGTCAAAACTACTACCTTGAGGGGGTACCGTTATGCCCAAATGCAGGCAAGACGGTTTTTTATTGCCCGAATTCTCCCCAGGCCGGCCTCTAAACTGGCAGAATTGCCAGCCTTTCGATGGGTCATATGGGGAACAGGAGGTTTGGGCGAGCACGAACTAACTCTGTAAATGGGTTTACAGCCTCAAACCGCATAACCACGCCGTTTATCGGGTGTTAACGAGTCAAAGTTAACACCCTTCTTTGTGTCCTCTCAAATCCGAGCCGTAGACGATGAACTTGAAAAAAGAGCAAGACCCAGCGGAGAAAAGGCGAGAGTACATGCGGCTCTACCAGCAGGAGCGCCGGGCCAAAGAGCGCCGCGAGAAGCTAACTGGGGGCGGTTCTAAGTTGAAAAGTTCTCGATCTGTGACCCGCCGGAGGACCTCCACGGTCCTGGTTCCAGAGAACGATGATCTCCTCGCGCTTGATGAGGTCTACCGCCTTGGGTATGAAGCGGGAGCGACCGCCATAACTAAGGCAGCGGAGGCGATGAAAGATCTCCAGGTCCGCGATCTCAGCGTTTCGGACCTGAAGCGGCTAGTTGAAACTGGGGTCCGCCTACTCGAGGTCTGCTCCCCAGCTCTGGGTGAGGAGGTGGATGAGGAGGAGAGCCTCATCTTTACTGACGAGATGCTGGGCGATGACGACGCCATTGACGCGGTAGACCAGATCCTTACCATCAGTGCCAAGAAAACGGAACAGATCGGCGACCGCGCCCGCGAACTTACTGAAGGACGCGGATCTGGCCAGGAGTTGCCCGGCGGGATATGCGAGGGTAGTCAGTAGAGGGGCTTGGGTCCCCTACCCTCACCTCCTGCTGGTCAACAGAATGCTCTGCCGGCTCTTTGCCGGGAGACATCGCAAGATCATGGTCTGGATTCCGCCTCAGCACGGCAAGTCCGAGCTGATAAGTGGGCACACGCCATCGTGGTTCCTGGGTCGCTTTCCCGATTCTCGACTCGCTCTCATCAGCTACTCCCAGACGATGGCGACCAGATGGGGGCGGAAGTCTAGAGACCTCTTCCGCCAATACGCGCCAACGCTTTGGGGTCAAGAGCTTTCCCGCTCGGTGCATGGTGCCAAAGAGTGGGAGGTCGCCAACCGTAGGGGTGGGATGGTCTCGGTCGGGATCGGGGGCTCCCTGACCGGCCGGCCGGTGGACTTCGCGATCATCGACGACCCGGTGAAAGACCAGGTCGAAGCGTTCTCCTCTGCCAAGCGCAAGCGCGCTAAAGAGTGGTATCAGTCCGTTCTCAAGACTCGAATGTCCAAGAACGGGAAGATCGTCGTTCTTCAAACCCGTTGGCACGAGGACGACCTCTCGGGCTGGCTTTATCGAGTTGAAGATGACTGGCTAGTTATCAACCTGCCAGCTCTGGCTTACGATCCGGCTCTCTTGCCTGAAAAAGAGCGCGCCGAATACGAGGGTGACCCGCTGGCTAGACGGCCCGGTGAGCCGCTTTGCCCAGAACTCAAGCCTCTCGAGTTCCTGCTCGATGTAAAGAAGGGCAACGAGTACTTCTTCGCGGCCATGTATCAAGGCCGGCCGGTGCCTCTGGAAGGCGGCCTGTTCCGGAAAGCTTGGTTCAAGAGGTGGGCCGCCGAGTATCTCCCGGTCGACTGGGACGAAGAAAAGAAGTGTTGGTATTACCCTCGCCACGATCGCCGCTTCGACGAGGTTATCAGTTCTTGGGACTTCCCAAAAGGCCACAATACGTACGGGTCATTCGTAGTCGGTCAAGTGTGGGGCCGACGAGGAACAAAGCTTTTCCTGCTGGACCAGTTTCGAGCTCGTTGCTCCTTCAAGGAGATGGTCGAGGCGGTGCACGAGCTGCGGCGCAGGTGGCCGATGATGGGCGCCACCATCATCGAGCTCAAGGCCGCCGGCGGTGAGGTCAAACGGGCAGTCGAGCATCATATCCCTGGAGTCATCGGCAAGATCCCCGAAGGCTCCAAGGAAGCCCGGGCAGCGGCGGTCACCTATCGTTTTCAAGCCGGTAACGTGTTCATTCCAAATCCGGCTTCCGCGCCGTGGGTGGACGATTATCTTGAAGAGTTGTGCGCCTTCCCCAACGGTCCTTACAACGACCAGGTCGACGTAACGACCCAGGCAGTCGAGCATTTCGAAGGCAGTTTCGGGATGCAAGAGCAGCCGGTGGTGAGGGCCGCGCCCCGCCGTACCGATTTTTCTAGGTTTAGAGTGTGAAAAGTGTGAAAAAGCAAGCAGAAATCCAAGAAGCAGAGTCAGAAAAGGCGGTAGAAGGCCTCCGAATCTTGCAGTCCGCCCTGGACTGGTGCGGTGAACTCGGGGCGCGTGTCTCGTGGTATCGAGATCGCAAGCAGCAACCCTGGGTCGACCTGCGCGTGGAAGACCTTTCCGTCACCGAGAGCGCGGAGGACCCCATCACAGGACTCCTGGCCTCCATCGAGCAGATGAAGCAGAGGCTCGCACGACGTAGGATCAACGCGGGTATCTGATGGAACCTACGCTTCCATCGCTGGAAGGTCGAGTTTCTAGGGGGCGCCTCGGATCGCGATACAACTTCCACCGGCAGCAAACCATCTCGAATCCAGACAACCTGGGATTTGACACCTATCAGCGGATGGTGGAGACCGATGAGACGGTCTCCAGTGCACTCGAATTCATCGAGATGACCGTATTCTCTCACTTGGGCGCCTATAAGCATCCTAAGGCTCGCATCACCAAATTTGTGCGGGACTGCCTTAACTCGATGGAGCGCAGCCTCTCGCGGGTTGTCTCAGGTATCGTCAGTTGTATCTGGGTGGGACACTCGAATCTGGAGATCGTGCTCGAAGAGCGGGGCGGTCGAGTGTGGCTCAAGGATCTTTGCGATATTTACCCCGCGCGCCTCGAGTACCAGTTGCATGCGGATGGGCCGCAAAAAGGTTACCTTAAGAGCCTCACTCAGGAGCCGCACCTCAAGCCAATTGAGATGGACAAGATCCTGCACGTCACCCATTTGGGCCGCTGGGACAACCCCTACGGGTTATCGAGGCTGAAAGCCGTTTATCAGGACTGGTTCATCAAGAATTCCGTCCGGATCTCCTGGCCACAAACTCTAGACCGATACGGTGGTCCGCTTGCCCTCGGAAAAACACCGTCTCCAAACGCCATCGAGGAAAATGGGCGCACGAGAGCAGAAAACTTTCTGGATGCGCTCGAGAACCTGCAAACTTCGTCCGCCTTTATTCTGGCCCCGCAGGAAGAGTTGGATTTCGTCGAGGTTAAACGAGCTTTCGGTGGCGATTTTGAGGCGTGCGAGAACCACTACAGCCGGATGATTCAGCGCGGACTCCTGATGCCGTCACTGCTCTTCGATAATGGATCTGTGGGCTCGTTCGCTATGTCGCAGACTCAGTTCGACGTTTTTCGCCTAGCCTCAAAGCTGATGGTCGAGGATGTTGATCGGGCACTAATTCGGCAGGTGGTCCGTCCCGTAGTATGGCTCAATTTTGGGGAGCAAAGCGATTACGGAGAGTTCGAAACTCGTGTGCTTTCAGCCGAAGAGCTTGAGCGCTGGTCGAAGATCTTCTTCAGCATGTGTAACGCCAGAGTCTTTCGGCCGGACCAGTCAGAAGATTTCCTCTGGATGCGCGATAAATTCGGCGCTCCAGATGGTGTGGAGCCGGCACCACAAGCCGAGCCTGATTCCTCCGGCAAGGATGGCTTACCAGGAGAGGCCCCCGACGGGCAAGACGATGCCACGCCGGGCGTTCCTAGAGCCGGTGGCCGGACGCCAAGTACTAAGCAAGGGAGACCAAAGGATGTCGACGACGACGAAGACGAAGAAGATTAGAGTTCAGCTCTCCGCGCGCCTCGAGGCACCGAGATACTGGGAGGTGCAGGGGTGGTCCTACCGGCGCACCCTCTCAGGCGGAGAATTCATCTCTGCCCTGCCCGAAGAAGTTCCTGAGGATCACCCGGTGGCATTTCGTCAGGTAGAGATACTCAGGCCGGGCACCTATAACTGGTGGGACTTCACTGCGCAAGAAATGGCCGAGATCTCGGCCAACTTTAAGGCTGACCAACCACCACCACTCCAGATAGACCACAGTCGATCGTCCTCAGATTGCCACGGCAGAGTGATCGACATCTACCTAGATCACGAGCTCGAGGGTGGACCTCGAGTGCTCGGCCTCGTGCTGTTCTTAGGGGCCCACGCGGTTGAGAGAGTGTTGGATGGGCGCTGGTCGCGGTACTCGGCCGGGTTGTGGCTCAACCCCTGCATTCTCGACGAACTAAGTGTCACAAACTGGCCAGCGTGCCAAACAGCAAAAAACCTGCACGAAAGCGAGGAAGAAATGGAAGATGATGATGAGGGTAAGGGTGCCGGTTTAGACGCCGCAACCCCAACCCAGGAACCCAAAAAGCACGCAGAGCTGGCCACCGAGCCCTCGCAGCCTAGCTTGGAGGAACTCAAAGCTTTGAGGCTCGAGAACGAAAAGTATAAGGCGGAGAACGAGCAGTATAAGGCCGAGTTCTCTGCACAGCAGAAGGAACTCATCGAGGCTCGAGTGCGGAGAGACCTGATCGAGTTGGTTCGATCGGGGCAGTCGACTCCGGCGCTGCACGAACTAGAAGTAGAGTTCTGCTTGAGCCTCGACGACGAGAAGCGGGAAGCCTTCATCAAGCTCCGAGAAGCGATGAAGCCGGTCTGGAAGCCAGGGAGAGAAACTCTCCCTAACCTGGACCGCTCTGTCCCCGACCAAGTCGGGGTCGACAAGGCGCGCTTGCAGCGTAGCCTGGAAGGGATGGTCAAATGAGGGGCCTACAGACCACAACTTACAACGCCAAGCAAATTTTTGGCTCTCGTCCAATATCACAGTTCCACTGCGGTGCAATCACCTGCGCCGAGGGGGGTGTCTACTCCGCCGGCACCGTGATGGCCAAGGCGGTCTCTACCGGGCATTACATCCCTTATATCCCCGAAGACGACGAGGATGAAGGCGATCCGGCAGGTGCTGACGTCGCCCGCGGCATCCTCCAGCATGATGTGGACGCTACCGAGGAACCTCGGGCATCGTCCCTCATCCTGATCGGGGGAGTCAAGGCAGCCGAGGTCACCGGTTGGGATGACCGAGCCGCTGCACAACTCTTCGGGCGCGAGTTCGAAGGCGAAATCAACTTCGGATAGGAGCGACCATGCGAGGACAAGCAACTTTAGCATACGGACTACCAACTATCGGCGGCGTGAACGAGACGTTCCGCGAAATGCCGACCAATCCCAAGAGCTTCATCGGTCAGCGTTATTTCCCGGCGGTGAATTCTCAGTTCGATGGCCAGATGGTCCGCTGGGGGGTCTACAGGGAAGCTTCTGGCATGACCTATGCCCACGTCTACTCGACCGACCCGCGCAGAGTCGAAGGTACTCCGGTTGCGGCCTTCACCGTTTGCGCCCAGCCATATAAAGAGTCCTACTATCTAGGCGAGGAGGAACTCCTCATGCTAGGCAAGTTGGAGGACGACCGCCAAAGGGCCACAGCTGCGGACCTTATGGCCGGGCTGATGTTCAAGGCACATTTGCGCCGGCAAATTCGTGTTGAGCACGAAATCTGGAAGGCGATGATCGACGGGAAACTGGTGGTGCAAGAGAGAGGGATTGATCGGGAGGTCGATTTCCAAGTTCCTTCCGCTAACCGCATCAATGCCGATGTGGCCTGGGACCAACCAGCCTCGGCTAAGCCTCTCAAAGACCTGTTGAAGCTCATTGACGTGTTCGAAGACCTCGACCACGATGGCATCGATCTTTTGATGAACCGCAATACGGCAAAATATCTCGTGGAAAACGAAGATATTGCAGATCGGATCGCCGGACTCCCCGATTCCAAGCGGCGAAACGTGGAGAACATCGGCGCGCTAATCATGGATCTCCTAGGCGAGGTGGACCGAGTGGAGGTCTACAACCGTGGCTACAAGGACGAAAGCAGCGGGCTCCGAGTCCGATTCATCCCGGACGACATCGTGTGCGCAATCGCCAAGCCTAACAACGCCTCAAGCGAGGGCTCTACCTCTGTCGGTGAGTTTGTGATGACAGAGTCCATCCACGGCGGTTCGTTGGAAGATCCTCGTCCCGGACCCTTCGCCATCCCGAACTACGATCATGCCAAGCCTGAGGATGGAAACCCTCACGTCGAGATGATAGCCGGAGTGTATGGTCTGGCCTGTCTAAAGCAGCCCAGCTATGTGGCTACCCTGAACACGAAGCCTTAGGCTAGACGATAGACGATGAAGTTCGCGCCGGGTCTCGCTTCCGAGCAGGCCCGGCGCGAACCTTTCCAAGATGAGTTATACCACGAGCGATAAAGTCAAGAAGCGCGCCAGGGCGGCTATGACGGGAGAAGACGCCAACGAGAAATCGCTGACTGAGAGGATCATCAGCGAGGGTATCGAGTGGGCAGAATCCCGAATAGACAGCCGCTTGGCTCGACGCTACAACGTCCCTTTCAATCCCGTCCCTAAGGTTGTGGGCGGGCTTGCGTCAGATCTAGCCGCCTATTTTGTGTTGCGGGAAGCCTATGCCGGCGGCGGAGAAAACAATGCCCCAACCCTGGCGCGTGAGATATATGAGGAAGCAGAAAAGCTCCTCGCGGATCTGGTCAATGGTGATGCAATGATCCCTGGGGTCTTGGACAAGACCAACCCGATGTCGCCGCTCATCTCCCGGGACAAGACGCCCGGCATCATGGCTAGTTTCGACTTGGTGAACCGCCCCAAAGGGAACCGCCCGCCCTTCGCACCCTACCAACGACACCTATGAGATTGCTGATCGAATATGATCTCCGGCCCTTCGTCGCCGCGATTTCCGCGATCGAAGAGGGCGCAGCCAAGGTCGACCGCTTCTTGGAGGATGTTGGCCACGCGGCCCAGGCGGAGTTCAAGAGAATCCTGGACACCAACGGCCTTGGCCGATGGGCGCCCCTCGCTGAAGGGACTGAAAAGATCAGGGCCAGGAAAGGGCTCCGGGGTAAGCCCATGCTGCAGCGCCGAGGGGTGTTCCGGGAGTCATTATTGGTGCGCGGCGCACCAGGCAACATTTGGCAGTACAAGGATGGGACGCTAGAGGTCGGTACCGACATACCCTATGCGTATCACCATCAGCAGGGCATTAAGAGCGGCATGCCTGCTCGGCCCTTCATTATCTTCACGGAAGAGCTGCGAGTCGAAATCCAGCGCCTGGCAGTGGCGTATCTCGCAGGGATAAGGACCTGACCATGGATGCCGTATACGACGATATCGTGCAGACCTATGTGGCCGCTCTAGAGCAAATGAGGGCTGCGGGTGGGAAATTGAGCTTTCTTTCCGCTCTCCTCGACCATGACCCGGAGATCATCAAGGACGCCTGGTATCCGTGCTGCACTGTCGATTGGCTGCAGACCGAGACGCCGGTGCGGACCGGAAACATGATAGAGCGCCGCATGACCCTCATCTCTGTCCTCTATGTGGGCCGCCCAAATCCAGTGGCCGCTCAGAAGCAACTGAGGAACTTTGTGGGCCCTTGGGAGCAGGCTCTAGAGTCGGTGAAAAGCGCCCGGGGCGAAGTCCGAACATATATTTACCGACCTGGCCCGATCAAATCTGGATCGCGCCACGTCGGCGGACAACACGCTGCGGCCGCCTTGTGCGAGATCTCAGCATTTTACAGGGGGGGAATCTAAAAATGAGCGAGGTGACATCATGAAGAATGAACAGAATTTAACGATTGGCGCGGCGTCCAAATGCGAGGTCGACGACGTGGAGGTCGGGTATACCGAGGATGATTTCGACTTCGAGTGGAATTCCGAGCTTGCAAGATTCACCTGGGGCATTCCCAAAGGTTTGGTGAAGGTTGCGCCTATCGAGTTCGGGTTCAAGGCGAACTTCAAGATTTCGGAGATCACCGGCCCCAATATCGCTCTAGGCGCTTTCAATATGGTGGAAGAAGCGTTCTCCGCCGGCGCGCAGGTCATCAGCGGCCAACAGAGGTCGTTTGTCACCCCTAACGGCCAGGACATACAGGTGCTATATTTGGATCAGCCTGGTATGCCGGGCTCGTACGACGATGTAGTGGTTACCGATGGCTCTGATCCTTACGATCGCGGAGCGGACTACCTCTTAGATGCTCAGGTTGGCAAACTCTATCGCAATCCAAGCGGCGACATCCCGCTTAACGGACAAGTCACTCTTGACTACGGTTACGATCGGTTGGCGGGCCACGACATCCCGCTAGGAGTCACCACCGTCATCAAAAACAGAAAGTTCTATTTCGAGCACATTGGTCCAGACCTCCAGAAAATCGAAGTGTGGATCTGGAAGGCTATCGCTTCAGGCACTTTTAGTTTGAAGGCTGCCGCTAATAATTGGTGGCACATTCCTATATCCTTGGAAGCCCAGGATGACAGAGCTAACCATCCGACCGAGCCTTTTGGCCGAATCCGGATAACCTACCCAGTGGCGGCCTAATATGCCGAAGCTAGACAAAACTCAACTTGACGACCTCACCGAGGACGTCCCGCTTACCTTCCATCTGCCGGAGGGTTCTCAGTCCCGCCTGTTCCGTTTGCGAGAGCAGTCTCGATCTGAGCTCGATCACTGGTACGACCTGCACGAAAAAGCTGACCTGGAGCTGCACGAAAGGGCTAAGGGCTTGGCTGAGCCAGGACTGAGCACCATTGAGGCTGTCAAGCGGGTGGCAAACCTTCACTGGGAGCATCTCGCCCCCTTGATCGTCCAGATCCTGCGAGATCCTTTGGATGGGCTTCCTGTGCCCACCCTGAAAGAGATCCGGCTGGGTCTTAATGGCCGAAAAGTGCTCAACCTTATCGTCAAACAAGAAGAGTTAGATGGAACGGATGAGCTAAAAAAAAGGCTGGATCGTCTGAACGGCGCGATGGTGAGCGTCGCCAGTCCGACAGCAAAGAGCGCAGAGCCTGGCAGTCCGTTGACGACCGAATAGCCTCGCGATACGGGATGCCGCCTGAGGAGGTGCCCAGGCGCTATTCTCACCGGCAGACCCTTATCGCTTATGAGATGGCCACCATTGGATGGTGGCGAGATCGGGCCACCACCGACAAAGAGCCGAACTGGGACGATGTGTTCCTGAATAAGTCCGAGCGAAGCTCGAGATTCTCATCCGCACTGGAGCAACGCAAGGCCCGCGTTGAGCAATTTCGCAAACTCGAGGCCGCCGGCCTCGTTCGCACATCCCAAACGAAGATCTGATGGCAAGCACCAACATACCTGTGATGATGCGGTTCCTCGCGGAGACTCGAGATCTCGAGGAGGGCACCAAAAGGGTCAAGGACGAGACCGAGGGCTCTCTTGAGGAACTGCAGACCATAGCCGACCAGGCAGGGCAGATTGCCAGGGACGCCGTCCAGCAGGTCTATGAGGCTTATGATGGCCTGAAAGTCCGCATGATCCAGGGTATTGCCGCAGGAGTTGCGGCAATGTCTGGCGCCACCGTTGTTGGCCTGGCTTCGATCGGCAAAAGCTCGGTTGACGCCGCCAGCGGATTCCAGGATCTCCAGGCTCGCATTCAGGGCATGACTGGAGACGCCGAGAAGGCCCGGGAGATCTTTGCTGAGGGTATCGAATTCACAGCTAAGGGCCCTTTCGGGATCGAGGGTGTCGAGGAGGTCGTAGGAACGCTTGAGGCTTTTGGTGTGGGAGGGAAGCAGAACCTCGAACTGGTCGCCAATATCGCGGCGAGTTCTGGGCGCGATATTGAAGAGTTCGGAGTGCGCGTCAGTAAGGCGCTAACTGGAAGTAGCCAGGGTTTTCAGGCGCTGCGCGACACTGCGGGCATCACGGGTGAACGCCTTGCCCGTTACGGCGCCGTGCTGTCTGAGACAGGCAATGTCTCGCTCAAAACGACCGCAGAGATCGAGGCTGCAACCAGGGCTTTGAAGCAGTTCGGGCAGGACGAGCTCGGGGGCTCCATCGAGCTGCTCGGGCAGACCTATCGCGGGGCGATGAACAACGCCGAGAACGCCACGAAGTTGCTGAAAGCCACGATTGGAGAGGCTTTCCTTCCCACTCTCACCGCCCTGATACAAGGCTTTGCGGCCGGGACAAACGCCCTGGCCAAATTCATCGAGCCGTTCTCTGGTGCGATCGCAGTTATTGGGACCCTGACCGCGGCCGCCGCCGGCGCCGTGGGAGTCGTAGCCGGTCTTGCTATCCCGTTTGCCGGCGTGATCGCAAAAGCTTTACTGGTGGCAAAGGCGATCTCGCTAGCGCAAAAAGCAGTGGTCGCACTCGGGGGATCTGCCGCTCTCTTGGCAGCTACCCAGACGAGGGTGCTGGCCCTCGCTGCTTCCACCGGGACCTTGAGTTTGCGCCTGGGGGTCGTGATCGCGTCGGTAAACACTTTTGCTACGGCCCTTATCGCGCGGTTGGTCGGTAGCCTACAGCGTGCCAGAGCCGCCATGGCTGCTGTCGCCGCATCTCCGGTGGCACCCATCTTCCTGGCTGCCGCCGCCGCCGCCGGCGTCGCGACCTTCGCGATCAACAGGTTCTCTAGTGCTGCCGAAGAACTTGGCCGCAACATCGAGGAGGCCGCTCGCCGCTCTGTTCAGGCCAGCCGAGAGTTTCGGGATCTGGTTGGCTTCATGGGCGACCTCACTGGGCAGGAGTTCAGTTTCGGCTTGGATGTGGCCACCACGGCCGAGCAGACCGCGGCCGCGCTGCAGAGGTTGAGTGCGGTCGAGTTTGCGGCCGCCCTGAGGGCTCAAGGGAAGAGCTTGCAGGATCTTGAGGCGGATCTGGCCAGGAACCGCAAGGAGGCAGAAGAGTTACGGCCTCGATTGCAAGCGCTCCGCGAGGCGATATCGGCAGGCCGCAGAGGCGAAGACGGCACCATCGACGTTTTTAGGTTGCCTGACGCCTCGAGGAAAGTCCTGCAAGAGGCGTTTGGGCCAGAAGTTAACGTTTCTATCGCTCAGGCCAAAGATCTGCTGGTCAGCATGGAGTTTGACTTCACCCGCCTGGGACAGTCTGCCGCCATTTTTCGCCAGAGCATAGAGTTCCTGGACCAGATCCCCAGGCATCTGGAGGATGCGAGCTCCCAAGCCTCTTCCTTGGCCAACTTTTTGAGCTTTGCTGGCCGCCTGGAGGGTGTTGGGCAGCTGAATGACGCCCTAGGCATCACGAATGACCGAATCGCGGACATTGAGCGCAACCTGACAGTTGCTTTGGGTACTGTCGACAGATTTGAATTGACGCGCCGGCTTGGCGATCCGAACCTAGATCAGGACCAAGAGAAGGTCATCAAGACCTACCTGGGCTTGCTAGATTCACGTGCCCAGATAGAGCAGAAGGTCTCGGCCGAGGTAGAAAAGGCCCGCAAAGCCGAGATCGACGCCTATAATCTGGTCACAGAGCGCCGAAAAGTCCTTGGCGACCTCTCTCTAGACCAAGAGCGGGAGCGAGTTCAGGCCAAGCTGGCCTTGGTGCAGCAACAAAGCTCCGAGGAGGTGGCGATCCTTAAAGAGCTGGCCTCGATCGACGAAGAGATCCTTCGAGAGCGAGTCGAGGTGGCAAGGGAGCTGATCGGGGAGCAGATGGAGGCGGTCCGAGACAGTCTGGCCGAGGCGAAGTCCTCCCCTGATGCGACCAATACGGAGGTGGCCGCAGAGCTTCGGCAGGCCATTCAGAACCTCAAAGCCTTCGAAAACGCTAACAAAGAGGCCTTCGCCACTTCCAGTGACGACGCTAAGCGTTTCCAGCGGGAATTGACCAGCTTGACACGGGAGCTTGCCAGGGTTGAGGCCGCCGTGAAGGTGGATCAGTTCCGGCAGCTCCAGTCCGTACTGCGCGACGGCATAGATTCCAGGGGCACCACGGCCCAGAGGATCGCCCAGACCGCTCAAGCCATTGGCACCCTGAAGCAGGCGCTTCAATCTGGAACGGTGGACCAGTCCAGTGCCGAGCAATATCTGCTCGATCTGGAGAGACAGAAGCTCGATCTCAACCGGCAACAGACCGACGAGAAGCTCAAGCAAGCCAATGAGGTCGCCGCTCTGCAACAAAGAGCTCTGGAAGAGGAGATTCGGGTGCTCGAATTGCGGCAGCAGGCCGGCGAGAACGTGGATCAGGCCCTAGCGGACTCCCGCAAAGAACTTCTCCAGGTAAAACTGGACGCTATCGAGCAGGAGCGACAGGCTGCTATCGACGCCGACAAGGATGAGGTCCTGTCTAATCGCAAGGCCCAACTTGAGCGCGATCGGGTGATTCGGGAGGCTGCGGTTCAAGATTTCGAGCGCTCAACTCGGCAGCAAACCAGCACCGGACAGGTCGGAGCATCGATTTCGGGCCGAAATCGTCCCGATTTTAGCCAAAATAGGGGTTCTGGGGCCCAATTTCAGCAGTTTTCGGACTCGGGAATCCTCTCTTCGAGCTCCGGGGGCTTTAGTCTGCCCGATTTCGCAGAAGGCTTCGGAGTCCGGAGAGAGCGGCCAAGGCCTCCTTCGGCGCCAAAATTCGAGGACATTCGGCAACGGATTTCGGATCAGGTCGGGGTCGGCAGCGCAAAAGCAGGCCAGATCACGAGTGGTAGCGCCTCCCAGGTGACCAACGTCAACAATAACACCACTCTCTTGGTTGAGGGTGGGCAAAAGAAGACTCTCGCCGGCAACGACGAGGACCAGATCCTTGCCGTAGTCAATCGGCACCAGAAAAAGACTGAGTACTATGATCCACACGCGGTTGGGCTAACATAATGGCCGACTGGGAATGGCGCCTGCTCAGCGAGGGCGGAACCAAGGAAATCACTTTCGAGGCCGCGGCTCCGGGCAACTCAACCGATTATGGCGGAATAGCTCCATACGACACGAGAGAGCCGCCGGACATCAGGAGGTACGGGGCGGACAGGGCCCCTGAGTCTATTGCGACAGAGGTCAGGACTGCCTATTTCTTAAGAAATGGCACATACACGGTAGAGCCAAAGTTTGGCGAAGCATTTACCGGTCGAGTTACTGGCTACCAGATCTCTTATACCGACGGCGCGGCCTGGTATGACGTCGAAGTTGAGCTCACCAAGATCATCACCGAAATCGGCGGCTCATAATGCCCAACCCCTCCGTGAGCCTCAGCGGCCCTTTCTCGAGTTACCCAAGGCCCCGGGTCGAGATCGTCAACGATATCAACGCAGGCTGGACGGGGACTCTAACATTCCCCTTCCACGTCGGCATCGATTTCGGAGAGCTCGAAACCAGTGTCGTCACGCTAAACGACGGGCGAGGGAATAGCCTGACCACCCCCCCCATGATCTCAAGAGTCCGCACTCTCAGAGACGGCGTCCAGGGCGATTGGTCCATGATCCAACTGATCGACCAAACGAGCTACCGCCTAAGCACGGGTGTGCTCAATTTTCCAACCTTCCTGGATGGTCCGGTGAGCCAGATAGTCTCGGCTGTGGGCAGTGCATGCGATGTCACGATCACCGGGTCGCCAACCTTTCCGCTCTGGAAAGAGGACGTGAAGCAAGGCGACGGATGGACCGTTCTCAGGCGGATAGCGGCGGTCGACGGCAAGCAACTGATCGTCAACACCAACGGCAGCCTGTCCTTCATAGACGAAAACTACTCTGCGGGAGGGTCGCACAACTTCACCCCGATCAATTCTTCCCGAGAGTGGCATCCGGCGGACAGGTTCGGGAAGCTTTTCGTCTCTAAGGCGCTTGGTACCGGATCGGCTAGTCCGATTCAGTACTACGATTTTGATGAGGACGATCTCGACTCGCAACCAGTCGAGGTAAACATGGACTCACCCCTGTCTTTCGTTAATCCGCTACACGTGAGATCCTTGGGCGGCTTCAAATGGATCGCCTTCTGGGACGCTGCCGACAACCTAATCTCTATCCACTTTTTTGGCGACGACACGCAATCGATGCCCGCGGCCACTGGATCATGGCCTGCCGTTAAATTCACCGGCGAACTTGCGCCTGCCAGGATCGACGACACCACTTTGGCCACCGACGTGCGGATCTGTCTCTTGGGGGTCCTCCCGGACCCCCTGCCGTCCAATATTGACGCCGCTTTTGCAAAAGAGTACGGCAGCGGACGGGGTTGGCCTCACCCCTTCCAGGAAAATCTGGTACCGAGCGAGAGCTTTGCGGCAGCTACCTGGGCAAAGTGGCTTGCCGAAATCAACAGAGGAACCCACACCCTGTCTTCCACCGGCCTGCTAGACTGTGGGATTCGGATCGGCCACTCGTTCAGCCGATTTGGCAAGACAGGCAGAGTTGAGCGGATCAAGTGGATTCTCGGTACCAGTGGAGCGCCAACAACCGAGATCAAAGCGGAGGTCGCATGAATCTGAGAAGCTCTTTTGTTAATCGCCCTGGCGCCTGGGAGCCTGCTCACGTGTACGAGGAGGAGAGCGAAACCAAGTTTTGGATCAGGGGTGGCGAGTGGTCCAAGGCCGACTCCCTCACCGCGCCTCCCGCCAACACCCCCCTGGTCTGTGCCCGATTGGGTAATGGTCAGACCCTGGGAATCGCGGCTGGTGGAGTGTACGCTGCGCAGCCGGAGAGCCCATGAGGCTGATCGTTCCGAGGCCTCGAGAGCCGCATGCCTGGGGTAGATTTGTCGGCTTCGTGGGGAGCCGGGCTGTTTGGGAGATCGAAGGCCAGATCTACACTGATAGCGTCGTCGTCGCCGGGGGTGGGCAACCGGTACCGGGATTCGAGTACCTGTTCCACTTCCGCTGCCCTGACACGCGGCGAGGGCCCATGACCATTATTTTGCCGATACCTGGGGGGCGGCGAAAGGAGGAGGAGCCAGAACTCACTCTCCCCGGCTGGCTCACCACCCTCCAAAGCTCCCTCCGTGCAGGCCAAGCTGAGTTCGTCGCCCTCGCCCTGGCCGACACCTTCGCGGAGATCGCAAGCGGCACTCATCAGCGCGGATCGGTGCGAGTGCTAGGGGATTTTGTCTACTGCGTCGAGGGATCGTTCTCGTCACCCAATTATGTTGACACCGTCGCCAAAATCGACAAAGACGGTGAAGAGGTTGCCACCTACTCTGTTGGCGGCGGCGTGGCGGACATCATGATCGTGCCTGGCGAGGAGGACTCCGAGGGCGATTATCCAGACGCAGCAATTTACCTTGCCGTATGGGAGAATGGTCTGGTTTATCAGTCCGGCACATTTTCCTGGGGGATAGGAACGTTCGGCGGTCTCCCCGTCCTAAGGTCCTCCTGGGCGGACACCAACCCGCCCCGCAGGTCTCGAGTAATTAAGCTGGACAGGGACCTATCGCACGTCTGGTCCAGTGACTGGATCGACGATAGACTGGCGCAACCGGGGCCCTCGATTTTTACCTCTGGTGCCAATATCGGCTTGCTCATGCACTTCAAGGACGGAGAGGCTCTGCGGCTGGGCTATCAGACTTTCCGCCCACAGAGCGGCGACCTTGAAGACTCTGGCTTGCTCGATTTTCCGAACCCGGTCATACCAGCCCTGATTGACAGTAATTCGAACTGGGACGACCTGCTATCTGCTACACCTGCCCCACATGCTAGCCCAGGTAGCGGACTCCTACCCACTCCGCTGTCTAGATTTCAGTCAACTCCGGTCGTGGTGTCTAGCTTCATAGATGCCCGCTCTTTCCCGTGCTGGCAGGCAGATGTTAACGAAAGGCCGTTTTGGACGTCACGCTGCCACACCCTCTTGCAGTCGGGGAGTAACCTGATACCAGGCGGCATAGCGACGCCGTTCGTGCGTTGCTTTGACTCGGAGACCATGGCTGTCAACTGGACCTTGGACGGTTGGGGTGAGGGAAGCTCCGTCACGAGCTACACGCCGATCATGGTAGTCGGAAATAACCTCCTGGTTGCCTCCAGGACGATAGATTTTTCTGAAGTCGGCTGGGACGATTATCACGTCGCAACTTCAGGGGGGGAGACATTCCTCACCCCAACTGCGGTCACCAGGCTCTTCGTTGACCTCTCTACGGACCGCTTGTTGTTGGTTTCCCTGTCGTCCGGTGCCGAGGTGTCCTCTGTGCGGCTAACCGGAGAGCACCTGTTCCGAACTCACCGAATTCCTGGGGGTTCAATATTTCAAGATGAAGTGTCAGAAAACGGAGACAACGATGGATTCCTGGGCAATTTCCGGCCGTCGATTTCAGGAAATGTCACCCGTCAGGTAATTTTTCGCAAATCCATGGGACTGTTTGGGGTGCTGCGTCCTGAACCGCTACTAACCGGCAACCCTTGGACCTGGGAGTCCGTCGAAGAGAAGCAAGCCGGTTTCGAAAAGCCGCCTCTTTTCAACCCCTTTTCTGCGGCCCTGTCGCACGACAAACAGACGCTAATTTTCGGGCCGTCCTGGACCGCTATTTTCAACGCGCTCCCCGGCGGAGAGGTCACCTATCAAGAACGAGATCTCGTCAACGGCGTAGACGTGCCGAGCAATAGAGCTTCTAGTTACCTGGTTGATGTTGGTCTTGGAGATGAGTACAAGCTGCGCGAGAGGGTCTGGATCTACGCTAAGTCCGCAACCACCCTAGAGCACCTCTGGCGGCACGAGATCACTCTCCTCGATAGCCCAACGCTCTTAATGGTATCCAATATCGTCACCACCGAGGACGGGCGGGCGATCATCCACTACCGCACCAGGGCGGGGACGACGACCAGGGCGTTTATCAGACAGATACTGATCGAGGACGGTAGCCTGATCGAAGAGGTGGAACTATCGGGCACTTGGGGGGCGGGGCCTGCCAGGGTGCCAGACAACGCAGGAGTGTTTGGGCGATCCCAGCTTGCCGTGGGCAACACGCTCAATCTGGTGGCCTCGAGAGATTCGCTGATTGTCAACGATCTGGGCTCGATTCGCATGATTGGAGAGGGTCCTCCCACCGACTAAAATGAAACACCAAACAGATCAACTCACCAGTGTTCAAGGCCGGCGACACGTGGCCCGGGTTCCGATTTCGGCCGACCCAATCGGGCGAGCCGCTGGACCTGTCCAACGTAATCGGCCTGTTGTCGTACCGTGGTGTGGGAGTACGATTTGGTTAGTTTAGCTCGGGAGCTGCCGAGAATGGTTGTGCTCGCGGCCGAGGACGGGGAGATCGTTGATAGCGTGGAGATTGCGCCCGAGATTCTGGACGTGGAGAGCCTCCCTGTCTACGTTGGGTTTGAGTTGATTTTTGACGCCCCTAGGCAAGCTATCTTGGCAAACGTGGCAGGTAGGGCCATGAGATTTGGAGCCGCCCCATGAGCTGTAGCAATCCCCGATCTCTCCCTCCCCGCTCTATCCTGCGCGGTGAGTCGTACCGCCCGATCCGCGCGACTCTGCGGGACTCGGTCACCGGCGACCCGCTCGACCTGGACGGCGCGGAGCTGGTGCTCGAGATGCGCCTGGCCGAGGGTGGCGACGCGGCTGCTCGCTGGTCCACCGACCCCGGCGAAAGTGAGTTGGAGCTGATTTGGGATGCGGTCGAGGGATTGCTGGAGTCCGAGTGGGTGCGCTCTATCGACTGGCCAGCGGGCGAATACCGTGGCCACCTGTGGGCGCTGTGGGCGGCGACGCCACCTGGGCAAAGGCCGCTGCTGGAAGTGCGCGTGACCGTGGGCGACTCCTGGACGGACGTGACCGGTGGAGATTAGCCTCGACGTCACGGCCTACGAGGAGCCGATCTGCGTCTCCCTAGACCTCTCCGAGGAGCCCCTTTCGCTCCTCACCGGCTTGCCTCTGAGCCAAGGGCCAGCGGGTCCGCCAGGGCCGCAAGGCGAGCCTGGGCCCGAGGGCCCTCCTGGGCCACAGGGTGAGCCGGGGCCGCCTGGAGCCGACGGCGCACCTGGGCCTCCTGGCCCGCCTGGAGCCGACGGACCCGCTGGGCCAGCGGGCGCAGAAGGGCCCCAGGGACCCGCGGGTCCCACCGGAACAGCGGCCACAATCACCATCGGGGCCACGACGACTCTCGCGGCAGGGCAACCGGCCACAGTGATCAACACAGGCACTTCGAGCGCGGCGGTACTAGAGTTCGGGATTCCGCGCGGAGCGGACGGCGAGGGTGGCGAGGGTGGTGGAGGTGGCGTGGAGTGGGCCCGGGGAGTGATGCCACTCGAGCCTCCGGATGGATCCCGAGAAACTTTCACAGCTCCGCACGTGTACGCGGCGGAGTCCACGGCCGTCAAGGCCTGCGGACTGCAGCTCGTGCGCGACCTGCACTATGAAGAGGGCCCAGGCCCCGATCAGATCACAACGTTACTGGGCAGCGCTCTGCTGCCCACCGACACCCTCACTCTCAGCTACCAGATAGGAGATTAGCATGCCCTTTCCCCAACACGACGGCCGTTTCCACGCGGATGGCCACGTCTCCAACAATCATGTCGCCACAGATGCCGCCATCGCAGTCAGCAAGCTGGCTGCCGGCACCAACGGGTACGTGTTGGCCACCGACGACGGTGTGCCCACCTGGGTGGAGCCATCGTCTGGCTCTCCGGTATTTATTGCCGAAACTCCTACTGGGATCAAGGACGGAGAGAACGACGAGTTCGGGCTCTCCGTCGCAGCTAGCCCTAATTGGGGTATCCTCTTCGTCGAGAGTATCGCGCTACGGATCGGGATCGATTTTGAGATTGACGACCAAGACGGCACCGTAGTCCGCTTCCTGACTACCCAACTCCCCGGCGCCACCGACGACCTCTTCTACGTCGGCGTAGGAGCCTAGGGATGGCGCCGCGGTGGCCAACTAGCCCCAAGCTGAAAGACGGCATCGATCCTGAAGGCCTCGAGGGAGTCCTCGCTACCGATGGCGAGGTGGTGGTCGGGCTCCCTCCGTCCACCGCCGGTCAGGTGCTGCGAGCGTCCGGATCGCCCCCTGAGCCGGGTTGGGGGGCGGTGGAGGTCGGCGATGTCGATGGTTTGCAGCCTTGGCTAGATGGTGTGAACAGCGCGCTCACTACCCTCTCGACAGAATGGCAACCTAGAAGCGAAAAGGGCCAGCCCAACGGCTACGCCAGCCTCGATGGCACCGGCAAGGTTCCGTCTGCACAACTGCCCGACGTGGGTGGTGGGGCCGATTGGGGGGACATCGGGGGCACGCTCAGCGATCAAACAGATCTGCAGGAGGCGTTGGATGGGAAGGCCGACACCAGCCACACTCACTCTGCCACCGATATCACGAGCGGAACTTTGCCTATTTCACGAGGTGGGACAGATAGTACTACAGCAGCAAGTGCTAGGACTAGCTTGGACGTGCCTTCTCGTGCCTCTGAGTACACTGGATCAGCCACAAGATATCTCTGGTTCAGCACCACGAGCGGAGCTTCCCCTCAGTATCGTACCAACGTGTACGCGGAAGGAAGTACGCTCAACGCCGGAAGTTTTTCATCGCCTTCGTCTGGCTCATCTGAGGCGTATTTCAGCTCTTCGCTGGGGTTGGTCGTCTTAGGCCCAGGCCTATGGGTGAACGGGGGATTCCTTCAGACCCTCGGCGGCAGTATCTCCACAGGAAGCGGTAATATACAAGGCGCCTCCGGCTGCCAAATCGGCTGGACCTCCTCCGCCAACTCCCCCACCGGATCAGGCACCAACTGCCATATCAATGGCAGTGGCAACCTCGTCCGCCAAACCTCCCAAGGCAAACTCAAAGAGGACCAAGCCCCTCTCGAGACCACTATCGACGAGATCATGGCCTGGCAGCCCAAGAGCTTCCGCTGGGTCGAGGAGATGGGTGGGCACGAGGATATAGGGCTGATCGCCGAAGAGGTCTCCGCCATTGACCCTCGTGCGGCCTGGCACGATCACGATCAGGTGCTCCAGGGCAGTGAGGAGCCCGCAGACCCCGAGGACCCCGATTCGGAGACCGTCGAGGTCCAACGCTACGCCTGCTGCCCCGAACAGCCTGTGGTGCCGCTGGGCGTCCACTACGAGCGAGCTTGGGTGCATCTCCTGGCAGCGACTCAGGACTTCTACCGGCGTTACCAGGAGGAGCGGACCGAGCTTTTGGCGCGGATCGAGGCGTTGGAGGGTGGGGTTCAGTGATCCGCTCGCCCCACAACTCCGGCTGGGACTACGCCGGTATCACTGCGCTCGTGGCGGCTGCGGGTGCTGCCCTGGGGCGGCTCTGGGGCACGTTCGCCGACCGCTCCTCGCACGAAGAGAAGGAGCGCGTCGCCATGTCCGAGGCCAGAGAGCGAGTCTTGGCCGAGTACCAGCAGCTTTTACAGCAACTCGGCGAGCGACTGGGCGAGAGCGAGCGGCTACGTCTGGAGCTAGAGGAGCGGGTGCGAGAACTCACGCTGGCCCAAATCCGCCAATCGGTGCAGATCGAGCGGCTAGAGAAGCAGGTGAGCGCCATGGGCGAAGCGCTCGACGAGAAGAAAGCGGCCCTAGACGGGGCGCTCGGGGAGATCGCGTCCCTGGAGGACGAAGTCGAGAGGCTGCAGCAGCAGCTGGAAAGAGAGGCAGATTGATGGCAGTGTTACAGGAACTGGTCGCGATCGTGACGATCGTGGCCCAACATGTGCTCTTTGCGGAGACCGAAGGCGGCACCGGGGAAGAGAAGAAGGCGCGAGTCCTCGCCGAAATCGAGGCGATCCTGGAGAGCGAGGAAGGGATCGCCATCTCGACCCCGTGGATTCGCCGTGGGGTGGCGGCTGGGGTGAAGTTCGGCCTGTCCCGGCTGATCGACTGGCTGGTGAGCCGATTCAACGCGAGCGGCATCCTCGACCTGGGAAAGTCCTAACCCCCGGCAACCCCTGGCTAACGCAACCCCAAGATCACTGGGTGGCCACCAAGCCCAGGGGCGATGGGGCGCCGGTAGACTGGAGCGGCCTAGCCACCACGATCCGGCCGATCGACGCAGGGGGCGGAGTGGATCCGCTAGGCAGCCCAGAGGCCATCGCCGACAGACTAGGGCTACGGCCCGGAGGAGAGATTGAGTGAGAGTACACCTTGAGCGGCCGACGATATTGCCGCGCAGAGACTGGACGCCTACTGCAGGGGCCGGGAGCCAATATCCCGGCCCCTTGCCTTTGGCCTATCACACGGGCACGATCCATCATGATGCCGCAGTGGCCGCCCCCAATGAGCCGCGGGCTGAGTCGCTAAGGCGCATCGCCTCGCACTACCAGGCGCACACCAAGCTGAACGGCTGGGCGGATATCGGCTATCATTACCTGATCACTCCGCTGGGCGAGATTGTGGAGGGTCGACCACTCGACCGAGTCGGGGCACATGTGGGCGGGGCCAACACGGGCAACGTGGGGATCTGCCTGCTCGGCAATTTTGAGAGGCACCAACCCACCGACCAACAGATCCGGGCGGCGGCACTCCTGTGGGCGTGGCTCTGCCAAACGCTGGAGCTCCAGAGCGCCGACCTGAAAGGGCACCGGGATTTCAATTCGACCGCTTGCCCTGGGACCGCGCTCTATCGGCGGCTCGACGAAATCCGAACCACGGCCAGGCGGCACCTCCTGGGCGCAGAGAAGTCGGCCACCAATCGCCTCACGGTCGACGGCGAGGACGTGGGTGAGCTGATCGTCGTGGACGGGCAGGCATACGCTCCCGTGAGAGTGCTGGCTGAGGCCCTGGGCGGAGACGTGCGCTGGGATCCAGCGGCAAAGAGCGTTGAGGTCGTCCGCCGTGAACGCTGAGCAGGCGGCGGCCTGGAGTCGAGCACTCACAGCGAGCGGGCTGGGCATGTCGCCCGAGCAGGTGGCTGCGGTGCGCTGGGAATTCGTGCCGCGCCTCCCCTACCCACCGTGGGGCAACTACTCGGCCGTAGTCGGTGACGGGGTGGTCTACGTCCGGGAGCTGCCGCACCGCACCCGCCTCGACGACCTGCTAGAGCTATCGCCCCGAACGGTCGCACACGAGCTGATCCATCAGGCGCAGATCATCCGCTGGGGGGTGGTGGGGATTCTGCTGGCGATACGCGGTGGGCTGGCTGCGCGGTGGCCTGCGCTATAGGCGCAACCCCCTGGAGCGAGAGGCATACGACAATGAGAGCGGCGTGATGGCCGCACAGGTGGACTAGGATACTACCCAAGACAGCAATTCGTCCACGTCGACGTCGGGGAGTACTCGCGATGGACGGGGTGAGCAACTGGCAGAGAATCTGGCTCACTCCAACCTGGGCAGAGCGACTGGAGCAGCGACGAGCCGAGGAGGCAGAGCGGGAGGCCAAGGAGGTCCTGCTCGCCGACCTTAGAGCAGAGTTGGCCTGATTAGACGGGTATCTGTCCAATTAGCAAAAGCCGGCCCTCCAGGGAAGGAATTACTCTAGTCGGAGCACTCCGAAAAATTGACTATTGAGAGTTCCGGCAGCGGAACCTTGAGAATACGGGCCAGCAAGGAATTGCTGGCCCGTATTCTGTTCTCCTCTCGGCTATCTTCAAGGTGCAGGTCCAGAGCGGAAAGTCAACGCAACCGGCACCAAAACCGGCACCGAGAAATGGGGGTCGTTCTAGCTCCCGAGGGCTAAGGATCTGGTCCGGAATAACTTCCCGGTTTGGGCCGCCGATGCATCCCCCCTGGCCGCGTTGGTTTTCACTCAAGTATTCCCGATACTAGTCGTTCAAACCGCCTTGCCACACCCACGGGGACGCGGGTAC
>JBJHCR010000029.1:0-32987 GCA_050486105.1 Vulcanimicrobiota bacterium | reverse complement strand
GACAGCGTCATGAAGGGTCGCCTGGTCCGGACCGGAGTTGCCTTCGAAGTGGAGATCCTCAACAATATTGAAGGCGTAGGGCAGGTCGATGACGTGGTACCTGGGGCTACTCGACTGCGGATCGCCACCTCACGGGGCAGCAGTACGGTTCGGCGAGAAGCCACCTTGATCATGGCTCCTATCTACGATGGTTCTGCGGTGGCTGCTAAGGAAATAGAAGTCAATTTGAGTGGGAAACTGATCCTTGAAAGCGTCGATCCGAACCGCAACCGGATGCGCTCAAAGGAAGGGATCCAGGTGCCCTCTTATAACGGAGGAACCGAATTCGTGTCTCCACCCGGGGCCAGCGAACACGGGGTGCTGTGGGCCGGACAGGGGATAACCATGGGAAATGCCAACCTGTCTGATCCTGACCACCTCCAGCAAGCCATGCAAGAAACCGGGGGACAGTTCTTTCCCAACGCTCCCACCCACTACAACATCCACGACCTCCAACTCTCTGAGGTCCAAATCCCGGAACACGAAGTGGTCATCGAATCTGGGGCCTACGTCTTTAGCATGGGTGCAGTCGTCTACGAGACAGAGGAAGTTAATGATGAAGGGAACCCCGTGATGGGCACCACTCATATTCCTATGCTGCAGCGCCTGGAGATCACCTGGAGTGACGAGGGTGCGGTCTACGGAAATGTGCAAGAGTATTGGTATCAGGAAACGGAGTTGCCCCATAATGCCGCCGAGGATGCCTGGACCCATCTGATGGGTTCCTGGGGTTCGGTGACCGGCACCGCGGTCACCGGAGAAAGTTTCGACATCGCCTCCGACAGCAACGGAAACACCGTCATCAAAGGCCAGTTTCAAGCCACCGGTTACTCCCGAGGGGGACATGCTTGGAGTACGGATCGCCCGGCGCTTTTGATAGACTCCGGAGTCAACGTCAGGGTCGATGGACATTTTGCCCTGGGTTCGAGCGACTGGAACGGACACACCCCCATCATCGCTTTCCAGGACTTCGAGAAAGCAGCCATGTACAATGCCGAGGGATTCAATGAAGACGCCCTAGGAGAAGGCAGCATCACTGTGATGGGTGATCTGACCTTGGAAGGACGGCTCCAGGGCTCAGCGAAATTGGTAGCCGAGGAAGATGTCACCTTGAGACCTTCTGAGGCCGACATCGACAGCGAAGACCTCGCCATTTACTCGGGTAATACAGTGCGAATTCTCGACGCCACCAACACCACCCAAGAAGGCACAGGAACCATCTCCTTTAAGGGCATGATTTACGCCAAAAACGATATCATCTACGACGCTTCTGAAAAGAATGTGGACATCGAGGGGGCTCTGATCGCCCAGGCGGGACGGCTAACCATTCGAAATGCTACGGATGTGCACCTGATCTACAATCCCGACTATCTGAAATCCATCCTTAAAGATCTTCCAGAAGATCGAGTTCATTTAGAACTGCTGCTCTGGAAGGAAGGCTAGAGGCCTCCAGGCCCTAATAAACCGGAAAGTCAGAGCGCCGGTCCATGCGCTCACCTAGATAGATCAAGCGCTCCACGATGCGTTCGAGTTGCACGCCGTCGTCGTACTGCAACTCGATCTTGCCCTTTTGCCGGTGTTTTTGCTTGATGGACACCGAAACCCCCCATTGTCGGGTGAGATGGTCTTGGATCTCGCGCCAATCTGGAGAAAGTTCGAAGGTGGAACGCTCGCTCCCAGAGCGGGCGATTCCTTCCCGAGTGGCCCGCACCAAATCTTCAGTTTGACGAACCGAAAGTTCATGTTTCTTGACTCGATTCCAAACCTCAAGTTGCTGCCTCTCTTTGTCTAGGGACAGGATCGCTCGGGCGTGTCCAGCCGAAATGTCCCCTTCTTGAACGCTACGTCGAATGGGTTCAGGCAAAGATAGTAGTCTGAGAGCATTGGTGATTGCAGGCCTGCTCTTCCCAAGTTTGTTAGCCAATTCTTCTTGGGTCAGAGAGTGCTCTCGAAGGAGGTGGCTGTAGGCCAGAGCCGTCTCTATGGGGTCGAGATCTTCTCGCTGAATGTTTTCGATGAGCGCCACTTGGAGAAGTCGCGCTTCGGTCATCTCTTCTAGAATCACCGGCACGTGAGACAGGCCCGCCATCTTGGAAGCACGGCAGCGTCGCTCTCCCACCACCAACCTATAGGCGTCCCCATCACGGGTGCAGATGACCGGCTGAATGACTCCGTGCTCGGCGATGGAAGCTGCCAGATCCTCGAGAGCCTTCTGCTGAAAGATCTTCCGAGGCTGGAAAGGATTAAAACGAATCTTTTCCAACGGAATCTGGAGAACCGTTTTTGCGTTGTCCTTAGCACTACTCATTTGCAGACCTCCTTTGGAAGCGACGACACCCCACCCACAACCGGGCCCAGTGCCAAGAACGCCTCCCTTATGACACTTCCGAGCGGGAGTGTATCGAGTCTCTTATACGGAATTTTATTCAAGGTTTCCTGGAAGACAAGAGAGGTTTTTTTTGAGGCACCCCATTGCGACGGGGGTAGCGCTCGGAGGTGGGCTCAGACTTTAAGAGGCCAACGAGGTAGAGTTCCTTGTCTTCTCGAGAGTAGGGCTGCACGAAGTGAAGCTGAGCCCCGAGCTCGGACATGGCATAGTCTGCTTGCTCTCGCTCTTGGGGGAAGGTCGGACCTTTGAGGGCCAACAGCGTTCCACCCACTTGCAAAAGCGGGAACGACAACTCCAAGAGTACGTTGAGAGATGCGAGAGCCTTAGCCGTAACCACCCGAAAAGCTTCCCGAAACTCAAGCTTGCGTCCCAGGTCTTCGAGGCGACCTGTGACCACCTCAACGTTCACCAATCCAAGTTCTTGAACGGTTTCTTGGACAAAATCTGTCTTCTTGGAGGCCGCGTCGGTGAGGACAAACGAGAGATCCGGACGCAAAATGGCCAAAACCAAGCCGGGAACTCCCCCACCGGTGCCAATATCGATAATCTTTCCTGAGTCTGGTAAGGCAGGCAGAACTACCAGAGAATCCAAAAGCAAATCCGAGTTGATGGCCTCACGACTCTTAAGTGCCGTAACTCCGCGAACAGAACCAAGCTCCACGAAGCGATCCTCGAGGGCTTGCAGTTGGCGGAGTTGCTCGGCTCTCGGCTGCTGATTCAAATCGAGCAAGGCACTTTGGAGGGAGTCGCCACTCACCTCTGAGGAACCGCAGATGCCCCATCCCGATGGCGCAAGGTGATCAAGAGCGCCGAGATATCCGACGGGGTCACCCCCGGGATCCTCGAGGCCAGTCCCAGGGTTTGGGGCCGATGAAAGGCCAGTTTCTCTCTCCCCTCAGAAGAGATAGAACGGATCTGAGAGTAGTCGAGGTCTGCGGGTATGCGCTTCTTCTCGTCCTTAGAAAAGCGCTCCACATCTTGCTTTTGACGCTCCAAATAGCCTTCATATTTCACTGCGATCTCAACCTGCTTGGCAACCCGAGAAGGCAAAGGCTCCAAACCTTCCAAGGCCCTTAGGTCATCCAGAGTGACCTCGGGACGCCGCAAAAGCTCTCTAAAGCTCGTGCCCGGCTTAATGGGGCTCTGCAAGCGATCCGAAAAGTCTGCAGCCTCGTCACCCTTCACTCGGCGCCCGGCCAAACGAAAATCTTCGGCTTGCATGGCTTGGAGTTTACTTTGAAAGGTTTGCCAACGTTGAGCTTCGATCAGACCGAGCTTGTGGCCCAGCGGGGTCAACCGCTGGTCGGCGTTGTCCTGGCGCAGGAGCAGCCGGTACTCAGCGCGGGAGGTGTGCATACGGTAGGGCTCCCGGGTGCCCTTGGTGATCAGATCGTCGATGAGCACCCCGAGATAAGCCTGATCTCGACCCAGCACTAACGGATCTGAACCTCCGGCCTTGAGAGCTGCATTGGCGCCGGCTAGGAGCCCTTGGGCAGCAGCCTCCTCATAACCCGAAGTGCCGTTGATCTGCCCAGCCAAGAACAGACCCGGTAAGCTCCGAACCTCCAAGGTGGGGTGCAGTTGGGTTGGTTCCACGTAATCGTATTCCACCGCATAGCCGGGCTTCAAGATCACCGCTTTCTCCAGGCCTGGGATGGAGCGCACTACTTGGAATTGAACGTCTAGAGGCAACGAAGTGGAGACCCCCTGCAAGTACACATCGGGCACCTCAAAGCCTTCAGGCTCGACAAAGATTTGATGGGTGTCCTTGTCTTGAAAACGCACCATCTTGTCTTCGATGGAGGGACAATAGCGAGGCCCGGTTCCCTCGATGATCCCGCCATACATGGGTGACCGATGGAGATTCTCCAGGATCACTTTCTTGGTCTGAAGCGTGGTCTCGGTGAGGTAGCAACTCAGTTGTCGCTGAGGAAGCTTGAGTTCCGAAAGTTCCGAAAAAACCAGGGGAACATCGCTGGGCTTCTGCTCGGTCATCACCTCCCAGTCGATGGTCTCGCGGTCTAGACGAGGAGTGGTCCCGGTCTTCAAGCGTCCCAACTTCAAGCCGTGCCGGAGCAAACTTTCTGAGAGTCCCGAAGCTGCAGGTTCCCCGGACCGACCCCCAGCCAGGCTCATCTCCCCCATGAAGAGCTTGCCACCCAGGAAGGTGCCGGTAGTCAAAACGACCGCAGAAGCCCGATAGCTGTGTCCACTCTGGCTGCTCAGGCCAACCACACGACCGTTCTCCAAGATCAGATCCATCACCAAGTCCTGATGAATGGTAATCTCTGGAACTCTCTCGACTTCCTCGCGCATGCGCTGAGAGTATATCGGACGATCGGCTTGAGCTCGAAGGGCTTGAACCGCCGGTCCTTTGCGGGTATTCAGCATTCGAATATGAATGTGGGTCTCGTCGATCACTCGACCCATTGCGCCCCCTAAGGCGTCCACTTCGGTGGCCAATTGGGCCTTGGCTGGACCCCCAATGGAGGGATTGCAAGGCATTCGGGCAATGTGGCTGAGACTCGCCGTCAAGAGAGCCACTCGGCAGCCGATACGAGCAGCAGCTAGGGCGGCTTCACAGCCCGCGTGACCAGCACCCACCACGATGATATCGGATTTCACTACAGTCATCTTTTTGCTCCTTTGATCCTTCTCCACCTTAACCCGGCCTACTTCCCAAGACAGAATTGACTGAAGATTCGATCCAAGACTTCTTCGGTTACGTCGAGCCCTAGAATCTCACCCAACAACACCGCGATCCTCCTCAGGTCCAGAGCCAAGAATTCGCTGCTGAAGCCCCTGCTCAGAGTGTCTCTCATAGCTTGGAGGGCCTCTTTGGTGCGCACAAGCGCTTCTCTATGCCTTTGGTTGAGACTAAAACATTCTCCGGAGGTGGTCGTCAAGCATTGCCGAGCAGCCGACATCAAGAGATTGACGGCTTGCTCGCGGCCGGCCTCGGTGAGCAGCTGACAGCTCTCGACTCGGGCTGTCGGGTAGGCACGCCCCAAGGCTTCGAGATCGAGTCTGCGAGGGAGATCGCTCTTGTTCACCAGAATCACATCCGGGGCGATCATCTCGCCCTCGAAGAGCGGAATCTGGGTGCTGTTTCCATCCACCACCAGGACCTGAAAGTCGGCTTTTGCCAGGGCTTCTCGAGTCTTGAGCATACCCAATTGCTCCACCTCATCGTCGGTATCCGATCGCAGCCCAGCGGTATCCATCAAAGACAGCAGCACACCTTGCAGGTAGCATTCCACTTCGATGCGATCCCGGGTGGTCCCGGGGACCGAGGTGACCAGCGCTCGCTCCTCGCCCAAGAGAGCGTTGAGAAGAGACGATTTCCCTGCATTGGGGGCTCCCACCAAAACGGTCCTCAAGCCCTGGACCTGAACTCTGCCCAGGTGAGCATCTCTGAGGAGGGATTCCACTTGCTCTTCTAGAGATGCCAGCAATTCTTCATGGCGCGCATCCGGCAAATCCTCGATATCATCGCCAAAGTCGATCTCCGCTTCCAAGATAGTGAGCCATCGGAACACCTCGTCTCGGAGGGACTGAACCTTCTGAGAAAAACGTCCCTCGAGATGTTGCACCGCCAGACGGGCCTGAGCCTTGGTGCGACTCTCGATGAGGTCCAACACGGATTCAGCTTGTGCGAGATCCAACTTTCCATTGAGGAAAGCGCGCTCGGTGAACTCTCCGGGCCGAGCCAATCGAGCCCCCTGCTCGGTGGCAATTCTGATGGCCTGGTCACAGAGTACCGGGCTACCGTGCAAGTGGAGTTCGAGCACATCTTCCCCGGTGAAGCTCCGGGGCGCTCTCATCAAGACCGCCATGCCACGATCGACGGTTTCACCCGTTGACGGGTCCAGTAGGCGCCCGTAGCGCAGCAGGTGACTGGGCCACTCTTGGGCACTCGGCTCTCCTGGGATGACAAAGATCCGTCGACCAATACTCTGGCTCTCCGGTCCACTCAAACGCACAATGGCGACTCCCCCCACTCCGGGTGGCGTCGCCACTGCTACGATAGTTTCGGAGAAGATTCGAGCTTCAGTCGTCATCGCCCCCCGGGGCCACCACTACACAACGTTCAGGCTCTTCGCCCTCAGAGTAAGTGGTGATGTCGTCACGATCGGCTAGAGCCATATGGATCACTCGACGTTCCGCTGCAGACATGGGAGCCAAGGTGATCTCCCGTCCCTCTCGGGCAGCCTTGGTAGCGGTCCGACGAGCCATGTCCAAAAGCTGTTTCTCTCGGCGGTCTCGATAGCTTTCGACATCGATAACCACTCGATAATCCACCAACTTCTTGCGAGCATTGATCACTCCTACCAAGAATTGTAGAGCATTCAAAGTGGAGCCCCGACGACCGATCAAGACACCCATGTCGGGACCTTCAATATGGTAACGGACGTGGTCTTTACGTTCTTCGTACTCGATTTCAGCAGTCAAGCCAAAATGGTCAGTTATGTCAAAAAGCAACTCCGCGATGGGGTCCTCATCATCGAAGTCTTCCTCATCGTCATTTGTAGCGTCGTTCATGGAACCTTCCTTTCGCTGTTCGTTAAAGCTTTATGCTGGAGTGGGAGCCGGCTCCACTTTGGCTGGAGGAGTCGCTGAAGCCGTACTTCGATGTATGATGCCTTGCTGAATGATGTTCAGGAAGTTGAACACGGTCCAGTAGAGTATGAGAGCGCAAGGCCATTCGTAAAACCACATGAGGAGAGTGAAGAAGACACTCATGAACAGGCCGATCTGCTTCTGAGGGCCCTTACCCGAAGTTGGAGTCAACTGTTGCTGGATAACCATAGTCATGCCGTATACTAGGATCAAGAGAGCATCCCGGTCTGCCAGACTTGAGGCGAAGTATTCCGGCCAGGCAAGTTGCAGAGGACCGGGTCGAATCCAGAGGAAATAGGCGTTAGAAAACAACTCGGGTGCCCCAATAATGGCCTGCCAGATAGAAATCAGAATGGGCATCTGCACCAGGATGGGAAAGCATCCAGCGAGTGGGTTGATGCCTCGCTCTTGAAAAAACTCGGCTTGGGCTTTAGCTAGGCCCTCGCGATCATTCTTGTACTCTTTCTGTAACCGCTCAATCTCTGGCTGAATCTCCTGCATGGCCTTCATGGAGCGATACTGCATGTTGGTGAGAGGCCAAAGACCGAGTTTGATCAAGGCGGCAAAAAAGACCAGGGAAAGGCCAAAACTGCCCGTAAGGCTGTTCAAGCTCTCCAAGATCGCAATAAATATGTCGGCAATCCACTGCATGGCTTCGATCTACGTTCCTAAGTCCGCCCATTAAGGGACAGGATCGAATCCTCCTTTAGTGAACGGGTGACAGCGGCAAATTCGCCAAGCTCCCATAGCAGAACCCTTCCAAAAGCCGTATTTCAAAATGGCTTGTCGGGTGTACTCAGAACAGGTCGGCTGAAATCGACAGACTGGGGGAGTCAGTCGACTGATCCTTTGGTAGCCGGCGATCAAAATCACTGCGAATCGGCCTGCAATACTTGAACTCCCAGTCGGCTGGTCAGGGATTCGATCCTGGTCTTCAATTGTTGGAAGGTCAGGTTCACACTGGTCGGCTTGCTGACCATCACGAGGTCCCATCTAGAATCTAGCCTTCCTTCCAACTGCCCGAAGATTTCCTTGAGGCGCCGCCGCAAGCGATTTCTCACAACGGCCTTACCCGTTTTCTTAGAAATGCAGAAACCGATCCTCAAAGGTGCTTTACGACTTCGTCGCCCTAAGAGAACGAGAAAGCCGTCAGACACAGAGCGCCCTTGTCTGAAGACTCTCTCAAATTCTCGGTTCGTCTTCAGTGTCTCCACAATTCATATTCACAGACATCCCGCTCCCGTGGGGCAGAGCGCGAGTCTGAAGAGTTGATAGGGTCTTTTCCAGATCTAGGACGCAAAAAGTTCCGTTTAATAGGAAAGGCGATGCCGACCCTTTTTTCTACGTCGAGCCAAAACGTTGCGTCCTCCCGGAGCGCTCATGCGTTTTCGAAAGCCGTGAACTTTCTTGCGATAGCTTGCTTTGGGTTGATATGTCCTCTTCATTAGGTTCCTCCGAAAAAAAGGCTGTTGATGAATATAAAAAGGCCGGTGGTCGAATGTCAAGGCCTTTTGAGTTATCCAATATATCCACATCTTTATCCACAGTCAGAAAAACCCTGTAACAGAGCCTTCTGAGCCTGATCGTCTCAGATAAATTCTCTCATTTTTTTTATTTTCAGTCTCCTTGAGCGATCAGCAGTTCAGACATCTTAAGGATCTCTCGAGTTTTCCACAGTTTTGTGGATAAAGTGGAAACTCTTTCGGTCCATTTTCGGTAGGATTCGAGTGCCAAGCCATCCAACGCAAAGTCTAGGCTCCCCCGGTTTCCGGGTTCTAGGACCGCTTCACGCACCTCTAGCAACCTGGTATCAAGAGAGAGAGCCCCATAGACAGAGGACTCAACAAATGATGACACAACAGCATGTGATCCCTACCCTGGGACACTCGTGGGAATATTGTCTGCAAAGACTTAGCGACGAATTGGATGGCCCAATTCTGGGCTTCATCGAAGGCTCGGTTCCCCTCAAGAGCGAGGATGACCGCTTGGTGATTGGAGTGCTCGGACCGTACTCCAGCGAATATCTGAATCGCCCTTCAAACAGAAGTAAAGTTCTGTCTCATCTTCCGCTCCCCAACTCTCGTTCGCTGCGAGTTGAATTCGAAACAATATCGGAAAAGCAATCTCTAGCGCTTCTGAAACCGAACCCTCTACCCTCAGTGAAAGTGAATCGAGTGAGCAGCAAAAATCCAAGTCCATTCTCCCCTTTGAATCCGCGCTACACCTTTCAAACGTTTGTTCGGGGTGCCAGCAACAGCTTGGCTTCGGCGGCCGCCATTGCGGTGGCCGAACAGCCTGCAAAAGCCTATAATCCGCTTTTTATTTATGGTGGTGTAGGTCTTGGTAAAACTCATTTGATGCACGCTATAGGTCACACCATTCTGAAAAAGAATCCCGAGGCTAAAATTGCCTATATGAGTGCGGAACGCTTCACCAACGAGATGATCGACTCGATATCCGAAGCTAAGATGAATAAATTCCGCCGCAGTTATCGCACCGTAGATATACTGCTGGTGGACGATATTCAGTTTCTAGCCAATAAGGAACGGACTCAAGAGGAATTCTTTCATACCTTCAATGAGCTTCACGGGGCCAACAAACAGATCGTGATTACCAGCGATAGAACTCCTCGGCAGATTCCTACTCTAGAAGACCGACTGCGCTCCCGTTTCGAATGGGGCATGATAGCCGATATTCAAACCCCGGACTTTGAAACTCGAGTAGCTATTCTTCGCAAGAAAGCCGAACAATGCAAGTGCCCTATTCCCAATGATGTTTCGCACCTTTTGGCCGAACGGGTTCCTTCTAACATTAGAGAGCTCGAAGGAGCACTCACTCGCTTGCTGGCCTTCTCTTCGTTGCAGCAACAACCCATCACAGTAGAGTTAGCCACAGAAGCTCTCAAAGGAATCCTGCCTGACCCCTCGCTTCAGATGTTCACTATCGAGTCCATACAGAAAGCCGTTTGTGAATACTTCAGCATTAGCAAAGGTGAGTTGATCGGCAAGCGACGGGATCAAAAGGTGGTTAAGCCTCGACAGATTGCCATGTTCTTGTGCAAGGAACTGACCGGAGCTTCCTATCCTGAAATAGGTTCTCAGTTTGGTGGTCGCGACCATACAACGGTAATGCATTCCTGCCGAAAAATTGACTCCAATATTGAAGATCCTTACTTTAGAACAAGCATTGAGAACATTAGAAACACTTTGTCAGGCATGATGGGACGTTGACCAAAGCAAGACAGAACGAATTTAGAACCAAGCCGAAAGTCCCAGACCGGCTTGGTCTTTTTTGCGTTCCAAGAATTTTGCCCCCGTGGAAGTGCGTTCCATCCGCTTTTCAGCTGGGGATAAGAGGCCGAACAATCTGGGGAATAAGGTGGAACACTTTGGAATGTTTGAACAACTCAAGAAGACATGGGAAGAATGCGAGCAACCATACCCAGTCTTTCCTCATGAATTTTCGGCCGCAAACTCTTACCCAGCTGGGCCTCCCATCGTTTTTCCCCATGATCCCCAGGCCCTATTATGACTATGATGATCTTAAATATATTAAAGTAAGGATACTAACATGCAGCTAACCTGTGAAAAGAAACCTCTTGAAGAGGCTGTCGCCGCTGCCGCTCGAGCCATCAATCCGAGAAGCCCTCTTCCAATCTTGAGTCATCTGCTCATGGAAGCTCAAGGAGAGTTCCTCAAGATCACCGCCACCGATCTTGATGTCGGTTTGACCATCAAGATTCCGGCAGAGATACAAACTCCTGGATCGATCACGTGCCCGGCTCGCCTTTTCCAAGAGATCGTTTCTCGACTTCCTGCTGGACAAGCCAAGATTGAGATCGCTCAAGAGGGCCGGCTCACACTGTCTTGCGGTTCCTCCCGATTCGAATTTTCAACGCTCCCGGCCGAGGAGTTTCCCAGTTTGCCAAATCTTGATGAAGCACGCTCTGTGTCTCTCCAGCAAAGCGCTCTGAAGGGCTTGATCAAACAGGTAGCTATCGCTGCTGCTTCATCTCAAGATGAATCTCGGGCCGTGATGACTGGCATTTCGGTGACCATCGATGACTCTGTTATCACTTTGGTGGCTACCGATGGACGCAGATTGGCTTGCACTCGAAGGAGATTGGAACTGGCGGAAGTGGAAGAGAGAGTTCAGGTGGTCTTACCTGCTCGAGCTTTGGTGGAGCTGAGTAGATCGGTCCACGATGAAGGTTCTCTAATTCTCAAGATTGGTAAGAATCAGGTGTTCTTTGAGTTCAGCAACTATTCTTTGCATTCTCGGATGCTTGAAGGTCGATTTCCAGACTACACCAAGGTCGTGCCGACCTCTTTCGATCGCATGTGTCGGGTTGGTCGCGAAGATTTCATAGCTGCCTTGAAGAGGATGCTGGTGGTGGCTCAAGAGAAGCGAAGCCCGAATCTCATCCGGTTGAAGTTCTCTGAAGACACCCTGCACCTTTCCGCCAATACTCCAGACTTGGGATCCGGTGATGAGAGAATTCCGATCATTTTCGAAGGTGATCCCCTGGTGATCGGCTTCAATGGAAAATATCTTGTGGATGGCCTATCTGTGTTGGAGTGCGAGGAAATCCAGTTCGACCTGCAAGAGGACAGTAAGAGCGCCGTGATCAGACCTTTGGGAGACACCGATTACGATTATGTGGTTATGCCGGTGAAACTTCGAGATGTTTCTGAGGAGTTCGATCGGGAGACCGTTGCTGTTTGAATTTGAAGGCACGAGAAAAGTATAAAGCGAGCTCTCTTGTCAAGTTCTGTGAGAGCATGATATATTCCTAAAGCTCTATCCAACGGCAAAGGCTTTCCAGGAAAGAGTGGGTGACCCCACTCTTTTTTGATAAACCGAGTAGGATGGAGATCTCCGACCAAAGTTGGGCAAAAGTTTTACCGACGAGGAGGGGAGAGGAAGGGGCGGAAGCCCTGGACTTTCCTCTCATTTTATAAGTGATAATGTCAAAAAAGCCAGAAAAACGATCGATTCATCCTCCCTCAGAGGCTCTTAAGAGAGTTGAAGAGCGAGCTATTGCTCTCGCCGGTTCTCACGGCTTGGTGATCGATTCCGTAACCTTTGGACCTACCGACTTTGGTTTGACCCTAACTGTGACAGTTATGTCTGCCGAAGAAGGCAGGGCGGTCTCAGTGACAGATTGTGAATTGATATCACGTCCTCTCTCCAAAGAGTTGGACATGTTGTTGGCGGATTTTTCTGAGAGGTACCTTTTTGAGGTTGCTTCGAAGGGAATCGAGTTGAGCGATGATACGGATTGATAGGCAAACACTCCGGGAGGTGGCATAGTTATGAATTCAGATTTCTTGAGTGCGCTTAAGCAGATCGAAAAAGAGCGAAATATCCCTTTGGATAAGTTGCTCCCTTTTATCGAGGACGCTTTGGTGGCAGCTTATAAGAAGAACTATGGGGCCAACCAGAACGTGATCATTGAAATCGATCGTCACACCGGGGAATTGGGGATCTGGCAGAGAAAATTGGTGGTTCCATCCATTGAAGATGAAGACACGGAGATGTCTTTGGAGGAAGCTCAGGCTCTCTCAGCTGATGTCGAAGTTGGGATGGAACTCGACATGGAGGTTCCTAACCGGAGCTTCGGTCGTATTGCCGCTCAGACAGCCAAACAGGTCATCGTTCAAAAGATCCGAGAAGCCGAGCGCGAGATCATCTACGGAGAATATATCCGTAGAGAGGGCGAACTGATAAGCGGCACGGTTCAACGTTATGAGAGCCGCAATGTTCTCGTCGATCTCGGTCGCGCTGAGGGCATCATCCCGGTGAGCGAGCAAGCCCAAAACGAATGGTTCAGACACGGTGATCGAATCAAGTGTTATGTATTGGAAGTGAAAACTGCAACCCGAGGTCCCCAGGTGATCCTTTCCAGAGCTCAACCGGCCTTTCTCAACAAGCTTTTTGAGTTGGAGGTTCCCGAGATCCGTCAGGGCATTATTCGAGTTAAAGCGGTTGTTCGAGAAGCAGGTTTTCGTTCCAAAATCGCTGTCAAGAGCCTGGAATCTACTGTGGATCCGGTGGGCGCCTGTGTGGGTCCAAAAGGGAGTAGAGTTCAAGCTGTGGTTGATGAACTCAGAGGCGAAAAAATCGATGTTATCCCTTGGTCTGATGACCCCATCATGTTCGTTGCGAACTCCTTGCAGCCAGCTCGAGTATCGCGAGTGACGCTCTATGAAGAGGACCGATCAGCGCTGGTTATTGTTCCCGATAACCAACTGTCATTGGCAATCGGTAGAGAAGGTCAGAACGCCAGGTTGGCGGCAAAACTTACTGGGTGGAAGATCGATATCCGAAGCGAGTCTCAGATTCGAGCGGCTGAAAGAGAAGCTAAGGCGGCAGAAGAGAAAGCGCCGGTGAAGACAACTCAAGATTAAGTATCGAGGAACGGGGAACTTTACCAAATGGGAAGTCCTCATAGAATGTGTGTGGCTTGTCGGGAGATCAAGGATCGAACTGAGCTCTTAAGGTTCGTTAAACCTAAAGAAAGTCGATCCATAGTGAAGAATCCTGATGGGAAACACCCAGGGAAAGGGTATTATATATGCCGAGATAGACAATGTTGGGAGCGACTGTGGAGTCGCCGCAACCTTAAACGCTCCATCGCTCTGAACTTAGACCCCCAAACAGTGGAATGGGTAGAGCGATCGCTCGGCGGCAAGGATAGGTGAAAAACATGGGCAAAGTTAGAGTGTACGAACTCGCCAGAGAACTCGGGATGGAAGACAGCAAGCCGCTCATGCGGATCTTGCGAGATATGGGTTACAAGGTCAAGACTGCCTCCAGCGGCCTGTCTCCCGATGCGGTCCGCAAGATTCGTGAGGTTGTGGCTCCCCACATCGAACAGGCTCGGCGTGACGCTGAAGAAAAACTCAAGAAACGAGACGCGGTCAACGAAACGACCGAGGTCAAGGCAAAAGTTAAAGTCAACCGAGCTATCCGAATTGTGAACCGTCCGTCTGCTGCTCAGAAGCAGGCGCTCTTGGATCGGCACAATCGAATCTTGGCTGGTGAAACTCCCGTGCGCTCGGCTGCTGAGGCCATGGAGAACGCGGAGGAGCAGCGTCGTATAGCTGAAGAAGCTGCCCGCAAAGAGGCCCAGGTTCGCGCGGAAGAAGAGGCAAAGATCAAGGCTGAAGCCGCCGGTGAGGTGGCTGAACCAGAACCTGCAGAGGAGCCTCAAGAGGCTCCAGCGGCGCCACCCGAGGTGAGGGTGGAACCCGTCTCTTCTCAAGATGAAACAGAAGAAGAGCGTGCAGCAGCCGAACGTCGTTCTCGGGAACTACCTCCCGACCAACTGATCGCGGCCCAGTATCGAGGAGAGATACCGGCTGAGATTCCCTTGCCCGTGGTGGAGACACCGAGTGTTGAACCACCCTCTTCGGCGGACAGACCAAAACCCAAGAGTTTTTCAAAAGACAAAGACGTGATTGTGGTCGATGAACCGATTCGCGATGCCGCCAGCAAGAAAAGTGCTCAAAAGCGTGGAGGAAGCCGGACTAGGGAAATAACCCAGACGGCCCGTGGGCCTCGTCGACCCAATTTTGCCTTCGCGCGAGGCGGGACCGGGAAGAAGAAACGTCGTCGCAAGAGAAGCCCTGAGGACAGAGTGGAAGCGAAAAAGAATATCGAGATCCCTGAGATCATCTCTTTAGGGGATTTGGCTAGTCGAATGGAAGTTCCAGCCAGTGATGTTATCAAGTACCTATTGAAGCAGGGTCAAATGGTAACCGTCAATCAAGGTCTGGAGTACGATAAGGCTGCCGAAATCGTGAAGGCTTACGGTTTCTCAGTGAAGGATGCCGCCTCGGACGAGGAGATCGATATTGATCTCTTGGAAGAGGAAGAAGATCCCGGTGCAGAGTCCCGCCCTCCTGTAGTGACCGTTCTTGGACACGTGGACCATGGGAAGACCTCCCTTCTCGACGCTATTCGACAGACCAACGTCACTGAGGGCGAGGCTGGAGGAATCACTCAGTCTATCGGGGCCTACAATGTGAGGTTGGACAATCGGAGTGTAACCTTCATTGATACTCCGGGTCACGAAGCTTTCACTCAGATGCGAGCTCGCGGCGCTCAGGTTACGGATATTGCCATTCTGGTGGTTGCTGCCGACGACGGGGTTATGCCGCAAACGGTGGAAGCCATCAACCATGCCAAGGCGGCTGAAGTTCCCATCATTGTGGCGATCAATAAGATTGACCGACCCGACGCGAACCCGGACCGCTTGTTGCAGCAACTGGCTGAGCACAACATCGTTACAGAGGAGTGGGGTGGGGAGACCCCATCAGTGAAAGTGTCGGCCTTGCAACGGACGGGAATCGAAGATCTCTTGGAAATGATCAGTCTGGTAGCTGAAATGCAGGAGCTTCGTGCTGACAGCGAGCGGGAAGCCACCGGTATCATCATTGAAGCTGGGCTGGATAAAGGTCTGGGGCCTGTGGCCACGGTCTTGATCAAGAACGGCACCCTGCGAGTTGGCGACACCGTAGTGGTGGGCGATACTCACGGAAGAGTTAGAGCTCTGATCAGTGATAGTGGGGATCAGGTGAAAGAAGCTGGTCCTTCGATTCCGGTCAGCGTGGTCGGATTGTCCGACATTCCTGACTCCGGTGACGTTCTGGAAGTGGTCACTGACGATAAGAAAGCTCGTCAAGTTTCGGAGGCTCGCACCGAGAAGTCCCGGAAAGAGCGGATCCTTTCCGGCAGTAGAACCACTCTCGAAGACCTTTTCGCCAGCGTGCAAAAAGGAGAACGAAAGGAGCTGCGTCTCTTGGTTAAAGCTGACAGCCAGGGTAGCGTTGAAGCTCTGATCAACTCACTGCAGAAGCTGAGCACCGACGAAGTCAAGGTGGACATCGTTCACTCGGCTGTGGGCGCCATCTCGGAGTCGGACATTATGCTGGCCAGTGCTTCAGATGCGATCGTTATTGGTTTTTCTGTGCGTCCGGCAACGGCGGTTAAGAGAATGGCCGATCAAGAGGCGGTGGAACTCCGTCTCTACAAGGTGATCTATCACGTTATTGAGGACGTGGAGAAAGCCATGATGGGACTGTTGGCCCCCGATATGCAAGAGGTAGAGCTCGGTAAGGCTCAGGTCCGTGAGGTCTTCAAGATTTCTAAGACGGGCAAGATCGCAGGCTGCTATGTCACCGAAGGCAAAATCACTCGAGATGCGCAAGTACGAGTGGTTCGCGATGGCATCTTGATCTTTGAAGGCAAGCTGGAATCCTTGCGTCGCTTCAAAGACGACGTCAAGGAAGTTGCCGAAGGCTACGAATGCGGTATATCGGTTCACAACTACAACGATATTCAAGAGGGAGACATCATCGAAGCCTTTAGGGTTGATTCCATCGCCAGAGAGAGCCTGTAGATGGGAGGGAATCGACGCCGCAAAGAGCGGATAGAAGACCTTCTCTTGGAAGTCATAGCGGAAGTCTTTCGAAAGGTTAAAGATCCCGGAGTTCCTACTGATGGCCTGGTTTCATTCTTGAGTATCCAGGTCGCCAAGGACCTAGCACAAGCCAATGTTCGGTACAGTTACTACGGAGATGAGAGCAAGGCCGAAGACTTGCAAGCCGCTCTAGAGCGGAGCCGTGGGTTCTTTCGCCACGAGATCAACCGAGTGGTGCGCTTGCGAAAGATCCCAGAGCTTCATTTTCATCGGGATCGCTCCCTTGAGAAAGGGGCGGAGATTCTGAGTCTGTTGAATACCCTCAATCCGGAAGACGAGGCGGGTCCCGAAGTCGAAGAGTAACAATCTCGTCCGTAGGCTTCAGGACAGCTTTTCTAAGAGTCCCGTGGTGGCTCCCGCCACTCCACCAACGATACCCCCGGCGAGAAAACCGCAGGCCGCTCCTGCGGTTTTTCCTATGTGAGTATATTTCTCGGTGAAGAAGCCGGCGGTGGCTCCGAGAGTTGCTCCAGCTACAGCACCCAGTTCACCGCCTAGAGATTTCCCAACCAGGAGACCTACTGCTGAAGCTCCGGTTAGGAATCCGTACTTTCCTAACGTACTCCCACCAAGAACTCCCAGGGACGCTCCCAAAATGGCACCGGAAGCAGCTCGCTCCAGGACGGGGATGTCCACAGGCTCCGAACGATCAGGGCTTTCCGTGGGGATAGGAGCTTGAACCTTCAAGGGTTGAGGCCTGATTATAGACTGTCGAATGATCACTGAATTCAAGATACTCGGTAAAACTTGTGGCAAAGTGACAGGGCCGTTAATGTTTAGACAATCTTTGCCTGAGGGTATTCTTCGAGACAGCCTAAAGATCGTGTAGACCTTGAAAAACAAGGGTCTGAGGTGGATCCTCCCTGGAATGGGATCGGCCTTGGACATCAGGAGAAGAAAGAATAATGGAAACATCGACTTACACCTACGACCAGAGCCTTCTGCCGGGGGCGCAGAACGCCATTGAGGTTTGCCTGAATGTGCAGCCTGATGAACGCGTCTTCATCCTCTCTGACAGAAAGACGCTGCCTGTGGGGGCTTCCTTGTTCGATGTGGCCAAAACGCATGCCAAGTCTTGTCAGTTGATGATCTTAGAGGATCACGTTCCAAGGCCGGCACAGAAACTTCCGGATTCCATCATGGGGGTACTCGATGAATGTGAAGTTTGCATCTATTGTGTCAATCCGTTACCGAATGAGCTTCCATCTCGTCAGCAGTTTGTAGGGAAAATCGAGAAGAATGGGATCCGATACGCCCACATGGTCGGCATCACCGAGGAAATCATGTGTCACGGCATGAGAGCCGATTTCCGCAAGGTTGACGAGGTATCCAAGCGTCTGCTGGAGCGGGCAAAGAAGGCCAAGACCATCACCGTGAAGAGTCGACGGGGAACCGATATGGTAGCGACTTTCTCACCGGACAGGATTTGGAGAAAAACCAGCGGGATCATTGAAGAAGTTTGGTCGAATCTACCGGGTGGCGAGATTTTTACCGCCCCGGAGTCCGTCGATGGAGTTTTCGTCATCGATGGGAGTGTGGGGGACCACTTCAGCGCAAAATATGGTGTGCTGGACGAGACCCCCATGACTTTGCATTTGGAGAACGGGTATCTTAAGCAGGTTCAGTGCGACAACAAAGAACTCGAGACGGAGTTTTGGGAGTACTGTCACACTGCTGAACATTCCGATCGAGTTGGCGAGTTTGCCATAGGAACGAATCTAGCCGTTTTCGAGTTCACCGGAAATCTTCTTCAAGACGAGAAAATGCCGGGCATTCACATTGCCTTTGGAGATCCCTATGGCAGTCAAACCAATGCCGACTGGTCCTGCCCTACCCATGTGGACGTGATCACCGGAGGATGCGACATCTGGATCGATGATTTTCAGGTGATGGAAAACGGCATCTTCCTGGCTGAAGAACTCGGCTTCGACTACGCTTACTTGGCCAGTGACAATTCTGTGGTCATGCCCCGGGGTAAGTAGGCTTCCACCTGCTTCAGACTAAAGGCGAGAAATAAGCGAAAAATGAGAGTTGACCAGATGGTCAACTCTCGTTTTTCGCCTGACGTTAGCGTGATCTTCTTAGCCGTGGGTACCGTCTTTGGTGGTCCGGATCCCAGCCGCTCTTCGTCTCCAGGCCCGATAGATGGTGGTGATCCCCACTCTGAGGCCAAACTTCTCGTGGATCTCTTGCTGCACTTCGTAGACCGAGGCTAAACCTTGTCTCGAGCAACAGAAGTCGGCCACTTCACCGGTGAACCGTCGACCAGGGCCAAGTTGTCCGGGAGCCCGTTCTCGTTTGGGCTTGCTTTTTGTTTTTCCCTTGGCCTGGCGTTTCCGTTCCAGGTAGTCATTATAACAGTCGCGAGAGCAAAACTGTCTTCCCACCGCTTTCGGCATGAAGATCTCGTCACAACCGACACAGGTTTGCTCTTCAAGTGGTCGGGACTCTTCGGCTGAGACTCTCTGGATGGACCAGGAGTCTGCTACACCGGGGTCGTTGAGGAGAAGGTCTACAATCTTTTGGGCTAGTTCAGGCGAAGTCTTACTCATCTTGAATTGAAAATTCTTCTATAAAATAGTCAGTTCCTCCCATTTTTAGAAACTTTTTCAATTTTCTTGAGTTATCCACTTGTTCATGGTGTTATCCACAATTTACTGTCGATATTCAAACAAAAGATGTGGAATTCTTAGACGAAAAAAGCCCGATATTACGGGCTCTAGAGCTAACTCAAGAGAAAATTCTAGAATTTTACCGCGAGCAGAGAAAAATCATCGGTGATATGTTCTCGGGTGAATTTCCTAATTTTGCTGTAGAGCCTGTTCACTAACCTTTGGGCCGAGTTCCCCTTGTAGTCCGAAACAATGGAGACAATGCGGTCGAGTCCAAAAAACTCACCCGATGGAGAACGAGCTTCGGTCAGCCCGTCGGTGTACAGCAAGATCCAGGAATCGGGCTCTATCTTGAGCGTTTTCTCTTCAAATTCGATCTCTTCCCAAGCTCCGAGCATAATCCCATCTGCGTCGAGAAGCACTGGGGTACGATTTGCCTGGGTCCAAAACAGTGGTTGCTCATGTCCGGCAGAAGCGTATCGCAAAGTTCTGGTTTCTAGGCAAGCCTGGGCATAGAAGACGGTGACCGGGCGATTCATATGGGAACTCGAGTTGAGGACCTGCCGGTTGAGCATGGACAGAATTTGGCTTGGACCATAGCCGGCGGTGGTGTAAGAACGGATAACATGTTTTGCTCGGATGGTTTGAATTGCCGCTTCAGGACCCTTGCCCGATACGTCGGCGATAACGAAGGCACAGCTCCTCGGGCCCAGGGGAATGAGATCGTAGTAGTCTCCAGACAGATCCATAGAGGGGATGAAGCGATGTCCAATGGTGAGACTCTTGAACTGGATTTCTTCCCCAGGGATGAGAGCGCTACGGAGGAGTTCTGTGACTTGCTCTTTATCGGCGTAAAGCCGGGCATTCTCGATGGCGACCGCAGCCTGGCCGCAGAGGGTGCTCAGCAGGCTGAGTTGAGCAGGCGTATGATCGACATAGTTGTGATAGTAGACGTTCAGAAGTCCGATGATACTTCCTCGAGTCTTAATGGGAACGGAAAGCCCGGTTTGAATAATGGTTTCGGGATCGGTGATGGGAAGGGGTTGCTTCTCCTCGTGGTAGACCAGTGTTTGCCCGGTCTGCACAGCGATCCCGGAGGGACCCTCTCCCACCTGAATTTCATCGAGGTGTTGAGATGGTTCCAGACCTTTCATAGCCTTGACCTTTAGAGTGTTGCCTTCTTTAAGCATCAACACGCAGGCTTCAGCTTGGAGAATCGACTTAACGTGATAGACGATCTCTTCAAGCACTCTGGGCAATTTTAGTGTTGAGGTAACCGCCTTGCTGACCTCGAACAGGGTGCCTAATTCATTCATCTTGAATCGGATCATACCGTGCAAGCGGGCATTATCCACCGCGATCGCCGCCTGGTTAGCGAAGCCCTTGAGAAGGCGGATCTCTTGCTGACGGAAGCGAATCTTGGGAGGAACGAAGCAGTTCAACACTCCTACCATCTTCTTTTTGGCGATTAAGGGCACCGAGAGCATCCCCCCGAAGCCATGGGTGATGAGCTCCTGACGGATGTCCAGTTCCGTTTCTTCCTGATCGATATAGTGAGCGTGAGCTTTCTTGCTTTCCACTGAGGCTTTGGCCATTCTAGCCTGAAAGCTGGGTTGACTGAAGGCTTGATCATCAGGTTCGCTGGTTTCGATGCGGAAGCTCTCTCCGGTCTCATCGAGAACGAGCAGAGCACAGGATACGTAATCGAGCAACTCCCCTGCCTGATCGACGATCAGCCGTATCACCCTAGGGAGGCTCAATGTTCCAGTAATAGCGGTAGACACTTGATAAAGCGCCTTGAGAGGACCGAGATTTTCTTGCAGCTTCTGAATGAGAGAGGCTCTTTGGATGGAATTTGCGACTTGTAAGGACAAGGTCAAAAGCTGGCGTATCACCGCTGAGGAGAAATGGTGGGCTCCGCGAGAAGAGTCAAGAAAGATCATCCCGAGCAGTCTCTCCTGAGCCTTCAAGGGAAGGATCAAGCTCGAGTAACTGGGCAGCAGTGAGGTGAATCGGTCGAAGCCAGAGTCCTTTTCTGGAGCAGAGCGGAAGACGATGGGTTTCCCTTGAAAGAGCTTCTTCTTGTTTTCAGAAGATAGCTGAGACAGCGGTAAGCGAAAAGTCGAGAAGAACTGCTCTTGATCAGGGGACAGTCCGGCAGCGCAGGCAATGGCGAAGAAGGATTTTCTGCTGTCCTTGAGCAGGACTAGGCAGCGGTCAAGATCAGCAAGTCTGGTGAAGACTTCAGTGGCAGCACTCAGGATCTCCTCGAGTTCGTGAGCCTCCTCTATGGTCCGAGCTGCCTGGTAGAGGGCGGTGGCTTCTCGAGCCCGCTCTTGTTCCCATTCAAAGAGTTGAGCGTTCTCTATGGCCATGGCCGCCTGGTCGGCAAACTGATAAAGAGTCTTGAGAGTACCTTCGGAAATGGCGGTGCTGGGCCTGTTCAAGGTCAAGAGTCCTTTGAGGCGACCATGCCGGGCTATAGGTAGGTAGAGGTGGCTGCTGCAGTTTGGTCGATTCTTTCGCTGCAGGCTGAACTCGTGGACTTCCACTTGACCTTCGATCAGCCGGATGGTGGCTGCGTGGGCTTTAACCAATTTTGCCGAGACTTCGAGAATCAGTCTGCTCAAATCTTCAATATTGAGGGCCGTGGTCAGGGCCGCACCGACTTCGGCCAGGTTTGAGTTGCTCTCCTGATTAGTAGAGTCATGCTCTTGGGAAATGTCATCTGCACCTTCCGAAGGGAAGGCCAGCGAGGCCTGCCTGAGAGCACATCCCCGAAGAGTAAACAGCAATTTTTGGAGGTCTTGATCGTGAAAGTGACTTTCTTTGGAATGGTGCCTTGCCGCATCGTCAAAGAGGAGTACCAGGGAAAGCTCCACCGGGCTCTCTTGGTTTGCTCTCACTGGATAAAGATAAGCGGAGCTGGCCTTCAGACCTAGAAATCTTCTGATTCTCCGGTGAAGCTCCTCATCAACTTGGGTCGGAGTTGAAGCTAGAGATGCTTGTTGCTCCAAAGCGCGGACGAGATTTTGAAGTTCGGGATTGGGTTCGCAAGTGCAACCTAGAAAAGGAAAGGCGTCAGGGGTGGGGCGATAAATGAGCAGAACACCCAGACAGCCCTCAAGATGCTTCTTTAACTCTATGGCAAGGTGCTGCAAAGCCTCTATCAGAGACAGTTGGCCCTCGCAGGAGCCGATGAGATCTTCTAAGTAGTGCAATGCGCTCAACAAGTCTAACCAGGGCGTGGCATCTCTAAAGCGAAAGGGTGGCGGCGGAGGATGTCTTAGGAACCAAGGCTGAGCGGGAGGTTCAAACGGCTACTTCCCCAAGACCTTCCCATAGTGCTCGTATACCCGCTCAACTCCTGTACCCAGCTCATCTCCTCAAGAAGATCATCGGTCCGTTACTCGGGCAGCGAATGGCTACTCGGTGGGCTCTAGTTCGTGACCCCGCGATAATGAAGCAGAATCTCGATAAATTTTGCATTTTCAATGGCGACGATATCTTGTTTCATGAAACCTCGTTCAGACAGTAAAGTCCACAAAACCATAGCACAAATATCTATCCTTGTCGATAGGAAATCAGAACATTAAGCCGACGGTTTCAGCGTTTTTTGGACAGAGAACTGTTCTGGATTGTCCTTGATGATCCACCAGAAAATCAAGGTAAGAGCCCCTTCTGCTAGGCCGTCGACCATCTTCCGGTGCTCCTCGAGGGCCAACCGGAAACACCCATAACATCTTGCTCGTTCATTATTGTCCCTGTGAAATCGTCCATTTGTCGCCAAATATTCTCGATATTACGCAAAAATGTCCAATTCCACAGGACCAAAATGCACTTCGCAATCTGTCAAGGGGGTTCCCGGTCGGACCTCTCGAGCTGCGATGTAGCTTCCGAAGGAAGCTGTTGCACGCGGTTTCAGTTTGAGAGGGTTCCTGGCCAGATCCTTAGTGCATCATCAACAACACCTACTCGTCTGCAGGTGGGGCGGCCCTATACAACAGTGAGTCAGCCACCGGACGTCGCCCATTGGAGACGGCAGACTCTCGGAGGCGATCAGGTGAGGTCTGTGGCTCTTCGCTCCAGTCTCGATGTTGGCGAGCCAGAGGGAGCAAGACTTGCATTTCTTTCCAGGTCTTGTCGGGCACGTTTTGGGCCAAGAGTCCCAACTCAGCTTTGTGTTTCTGTTGGGAAAATTTGGCTTGGAGTTCGGTGTACTCGGTATAGGCCTGCTCTATTCGAATTTCTCCTGATTTGTCTAGGGGTTGTGGCCGAGACTTTTCGGCTAGAAGAGCGGAAGACTTCAGGGGTTGGATGCCTATATCCACAAACTGTCCATGCAGGTTTTGGACTTTCACATCGACGTGGTCCACCACCACCAGGCCGATCTCTTGCCCTGTCACGACTTGGGTGCCCACCTTGACCAGGGGAGAAAGGTGTCCAAAAGTAACTCGGTGACCATCCTCCAGGATGATGGTTATGCCGTACTCTCGTCCGTACCATGGAGTGATCGCCTCCACTCGGCCCGGCCACGGGGTTCGCACCACCGAATTGGCCCACATGGCAATGTCGTAGCCGGCGTGGAGACCGGGGCGACTGCGATACTTGGAGACTCCTCTCCAATCGTGGAATCCCGAGGAGACATAGGCTCCAGGATCCCCCACCTGCTGCCACTTCAAGAGCTCGTTCAGATCTGCGTTCCCCGGTTTGAGCAGGCTTAGCAGATAAGCCAATATCAAGAGTGAGAATCTCACAACCGACCCACTGCAGCGTCCAAAAGCAGACTGGCTTGAGCATGCTCGTGGCCCAGGGCTAGCACTCCCAAGGCAGCTTCCACCGTAGACCGCTCTCGGATGTTCACCAAAAAAAGGGTGCTGTCGCCGAGTTCGAACCGCAATCTCTCGGCTTCCTCTAGCTTTAGAGACTGTTCGTAAATCTCTCGGGCCTGGAGTAATCGTTGAGCTGTCGCTTCGACCTCACTGGCTGCGTCTTGAACCTGAATCAGGATCGCTTGAAGAGTTTGCACTTTATCTAGGTCAATTTGATCGAGCTTCAAGACGGCGGCTTGCCTGCGGCCGTCGAAGGTACGGGTTCCCAAGGGAATGACCAACTCCACCCCTGCCTTGATGGTGGGTCCTATGCTTTGTTGACCGAGATCGACACCTGGACGAAGGGTTAAATCCAACTGGGGCAGACGGTCGTTTTCGGCCAACTCTCGGTCGAGATCAATGATGGAGCGGTCCAGCTTGAGACGTCTGAGTTCGGGGCGCTGCACCAGGGCCTTCAACTGCAGTTCCGTGACCTGCTCCGGGCTGACAGTCGAGGTTTCGGGCAAGAGTTGGGGAGCTTGCTCGGGAGCAGGCACAGCCTGAGATGAGCCCTCGGAATTCCAGAGATACATGGCCAGAGTTAAGGCGCTTCGCTGGATCTCTCGCCCGGCCCGCAAGAGGGCGTCCTCACGGATGGTGACCTCCCGGTCTGCTTCGATCTGATCGATGGTTGGGAGATCACCGGCTTCGATCCTGATTCGAACTTGCTCGGCTCGGTCTTTTGCCAGTTGCAGATTCTCTTCGAGAATTCTCCACTGCATAACAGTGGCGTTCCAGCGAAAGAAGGCCGAGCCCGCTTCCAGGAGTACGTTGAGTCGGGTTCGATGGAGATCGAATTCGGTTTGCTCGAAAAGAAGCTGGCTCTGCTGCAGCAAGGTGCTCGAAGGGTTGACTCCCAGACCCCGGAGCAGGGGAATCTTGGCTTCGAGAAAGAGCTCTCCTCCGGTCCCGGTGGCCGAAAGTGGTGACTTGACTGTGCCTTCCTGCAGATTCCATCCACCTTCCCAGCGGATACCGGAGGGGTCTGTCCTGGTGACGGCAATGGTGTTCCCCAATTGGTGTAAGGCTTGGCCTGGGCGAGAGGTGCTGTTGTAGCGCTGGTAGTTGGAATCGAGGCCCAGGCTGGGGTCAAAGGCCCCTTGTCTCTCAAGCACCCGAGCAGCGGCGACCCCCCGAGTGAGGGCGGCTGAGCGAATCCTGGGGTGATGCGATTCCACTAAGGCAAGGACTTCAGCAAGCTCGAGAGTATCCCCGAAGCTTTGCTCCCGATCCTTTGGAGACAAAAGCTCCGAGGTGGGCAGCGGAAGTATGGCTTCATTCAATCGATGTTCAGAGTCGCTCACTCCCGTCGCCGAAGCCAAGCCGCACTCGGGACTAAGGAACATCGCACTGAGCACCAAGACGACAATTCCATGCAGAGTCCTGTTCATCGTCGAATCACCGGCTTACTCTTGATCTTTTCATCGAGCACCGGGCGAGCCGGGAAGGCGTTCAATTGCCTCCAGATCTCGTAGTAGAGGGGCACCTCGTCAAGGAGAATCCAGCCAGCTGCTCGACTTCCGATCAGAAGCTTTTCCTGGTAGGGCCATCTCGGTTCGTTTGGATCGGGAAGCACCCAGACTCGGAAGCCGGTTTTCCCACCTTCTTTGGTGGCAATGGGATCGACGAAAGCCACCCGACCCCCGAAGGTCCCTACTGAAGTCCAAGGCCAGCCCACGAACGGAACGGCCGGGAATCCTTCAAAAATGAGCCTAACCGGACGCCCTTCCTGGACCAGGGGGCTGTCGAGGCCTTGGATGTAGAGCTCCACCCCGAGGCGTTGTTCTCCTGGCGAGATGACCGCCAAGGTTTCCCCCTCCTGCAGCATTTGGCCAGGTCCCACCTTGCGCAGTTGCACCACCCGCCCTGTGCGAGGGGCTCTGATCTCCTGAAGTTGCTGCCGGGACTTCAAGGTCGAAGTCTCGATAGACAGTCGAGCCAATTGATTGTCGATGTCTGCTAGGCTTTCGTGGGCTTTGGCGATCTCTTCAGAGACTTGAATCTGCCGTCCTCTCACTTCGGCTGCAATGCGGTCTCTTTCGAGATCGGCAAGCTCGATGTCAGACATGGCCATGGAGTGGTCGATTTCGACTTTAAGCAGCTCGTTCTGCGCCTGCACATATTCTTGAATCTGAAGCTCTAGGTCCCGACGGGAGCGCAAGCCGGCCTCGAAAAGCGTCTCGATCCGCTCTTGCTGCAACCTTGAAGTTTCCAGTTTTTGCTTGGCGACCTCAAGTTGGAGGGTCAGTGCCTGCTGTTTTTGCTTGGACTGGGTGATCTGAACTTCAGCAGAAGGGATCATAGCATTCTGAGAGGCGATCAACGCTAGGTTCTGCTCATCGAGAGTGGAGATCTGCTGGCGAATAGCTAGCTGCTTTTGCAACAAAGCCGCTCTTTGAGCCTCCAGGCTGCTCATTTGATTGGGGTCCAAGAATCTGGGGTCGCGGTCTTCCAGGACGGCCATGAGCTGGCCTTCCTCCACCCAATCTCCTTCCATGACTTCAAGCCTGACCAAGCGACCTCTCAATTGAGCATCCACGGTTTGGGGCCGATCTTTAGGGTCGAAGACTCCCACTTCCCCTTCCCCAAAAACGCTTTGGGTCCAGGGCACATAGATGAGGCTTGATGCCGCGATCAGCAACAGCAGCAGGCAAACCAGGCTGAAAGTGAGGGCCACCCTGGGATTGCGAGTGATACGCTGGGAATCGTACAGAGGGACATTCATGTTTTGGTCACCATTCCTCGAGCGAGATTAGGGTACAGTTGCGAGAATAGGCTGTCGCCTCGCCGAGCGAGTTCTCGGGGATTTCCGCTCTCGGCCAGTTTGCCGTCCTTGAGGATCAAGAGAAGTTGGCACCGCCTCACCACGGTTGGGTGACTGACCGTGGAAATGATCGTCGGCCCTTCGGGGGTGTCAAACACTTGTTGGCAGAGCTCTTCAAGTTCGGGCTCGGAAAAACTCCACAGGCATTCGTCGAGGAGTAAGAGTCGGGGCTTACCAAGCAGGGCCCGGCTGAGCAAGATACTGTCCTTTTGGCTGGCCGACAGCCGATTGGCTGAGCTTGTGAGGTGGGTTTGTATGCCTTGAGGCAGGGTGTTCAAGAGTCGTTGCCCCCCGCATTTTTGGAGGATCTCTCGCACTTGATGGAGGCTGGAGATCCTTCCGGTGGCGATATTGTCCCAAACGCTGCCGGCAAAGATTTCCTGATGGCTCGAGACCAGTGCGATGGATTGCTGTAGAGATTCCGGGGAGATCTCACGCACATCGACCCCGTCGAGTTCTACTGCTCCAAATTTGGGTTTGGCTAGGCCGGCGAGGACCCGAATCAGAGCAGATTTTCCACAGCCCGACGGGCCAAGAATAGTGACTTTGGCTCCCGCTTCAACCTGGAAGCACAAGTTGGTGAAGAGGTTGTTTTGCTCTGTGCCCAGATTGGTGCAGAGTTGGTCCACGCGAACCTTGGTGGCATGAGTGTTCGGCGTAAGAGCTGTGGTGCCCAAGGTCTCCAAGGGGAGGTTCGTGATGATGGAAACCTTGTTCAGTCCAGTCAGAAGGTCGTAGAAATTCTCAGTCAGACGGATCAGTTTTTCCGTGGCCTTGAGTACGCTCCAGATCACCAGTTCTGCGGCGACCAATTGGCCCAATGTCAGCTGCTGGGAAATGACCATGGCTCCGCCCATGCCCAGAACTGCCGACATGGTGATGGCCAGAAACAGATAGTAAATTATGTTCTGTCTCAGTAAGACTCTGAAATGACGACGCCGCTCTTTGATGTAGTCCACCACCCGTCGATCGGTTTCTTCCGACCAGAACTCCAGACGAGAGTTGAGTCGGAGGTCCAAGCGGCAACGGACCATCTCTTCAAGCCAAGCCACCACTCGATATTTTTGCGTGGATTCAGCTATAGAGCTGCGAAGACCATCGTAGCCGGCGAGAAAAATCAAGAGAGCACCGACGCCGATGCAACCCAGAGCCAGCAAAAAGAGATCCATACCGTAGAGAAGGAGAAGGCTCAGTCCAAACAGCACTTCCAGGACTGCGCCGGGGCCTTCGTAGATCAGCTTGAACCACGATTTTTGGATGTTGATCACGTCGAAGAATCGATTCATCAGTTCCGGTCCGCTGCTGTCGGAGAGGGTCCGGTGATGAACTTTCGGCAGGCGCTCCGAAACCTTGAGCGCGACCCGGCAAAAGATGCGCTCTTGGGTGACTTCCACCAGATAATATCTCAGCACGTTGAATAAGCCGGCGAAGAGGAGCCCGGCGAACAGGGCGGTAGTCAAGACAATGAGAGGCTGCACCGGCAAGCCGGCCGCCGTCACGTTCACTAGGCCCTGAGCTGCCAGCGGTATGGCCAGAAGCATCAGGGAACTTAGGACGCTGTAGACGAATACTGCGATCAGTTCTCGGCGATCGCTTGCCAACTGTCGTAGGAGTTCTCTAACTGGTGAGGGAGCCTTGGAAGAGAGTTCAGCCATGGTCAGACCTTTCATTGCACGGATGAAGGAAGCCGAAAACGTGGGTCTTCAGAATCTTAGATAGACGGGAACGGAACTTCCTGAGTCGAAGATGAATTTTGGTTAAAGGTCATATGAAGCGCTGAAGGCGAGGTCAAAGGGAAAAGGAGAGAGAGAGTCTGTAAGCCGGGTTCTGTCCTCTATCGCTAACGATAGTGGGGCGGTCATCTATCTGGGACCACCGTCGCCGGTGGCCTCAAGCGACGTACCGGGAGACGTCCAACGGGCCGCTGGTGTCCTCTAAGGGACGGTCTCCATCTGTCTTGCTCCGAGCGGGGTTTACCTAGCCGATGCGTTGCCGCACCGCTGGTGGGCTCTTACCCCACCGTTGCACCCTTGCCTGAACCCCGAAGAGTTCTGGCGGTCTCCATTTCTGTGGCACTAGCCTGAGGATCGCTCCTACCAGACGTTATCTGGCGCCCTGCCCTGCGGAGCCCGGACTTTCCTCGATGTCTTTTGAACACCGCGACCGCCCGATTCTCTCTCTCGAACATTGAGCATACCATTGGGCCTTCCAGGCATCAACTCTTTGACCGTGTCTTTTCTGGGCGAGGGGAGTTGATGCCGAACGAGAAGAAAGCGGCATGGCCCACCAGATAACTCTTCCCACACAAAGAAATCGCGATGCGGGCATCGTCTTAGTTTTCTTGAGTCTGGTCTTCTATTTTCTGGTTCCTCCCCTAACCTACGAGTTTGGCTTGTCTTCGTCCGTGGTTCTCTGGTGGAGTACCCCCGTAGGAACGGTATGTTTGGCCTTGGGGCTCGCTTTCTTGGTGTTGTCGCGAAAGAAAGTGTGGGTGGAAAAGTCTGCCTTGGTAATTCGAGATGGTTTTTTCAGTCGTGCCCTGCGGTTTCCGTTTGCGTCCGTGCCGAGTTTCAAACTGAGCGGAGCTGAAGAAGATCTTGACGGCAAACCGATCGAGATCTGGACCGTACATATGATCGATGAAGGGAAACAGTATCTCATCGATCGCCGCATTGGCCAGCAGGTGGCATGCCGAGCTTTGGCTGAGCGCCTGACTAAGGCTGTTGGGGGGACCCTGGTGGAGGTTCAAGAGGGGGTTAGTCACGAGTTTTCGGTAGACGAACTGGACTTGAGCTTCTCTGAGCGCGCCAAGAGGTACCCTCAGATGCTGGGACATCCCGTGGAGCGTCCCAAGGAGACGGTCATCGAATTGACTCGCGAACCTGGAAAGGTCGAAGTTTGTTGGTGCTACCTGCGCTCTGGCCTCCTGTGGGAGGTGTTGCTGATCAGCGGACTGCTCTACGCCCTAGCTTTCGTGCCCCTCCCAGGAGGCCCTGATGGTCTGGGCTTCACCCTTTTTGAACTCGAGCGGAGCACTGGGAACTATGGCTATTTTGTGGCGGTCACTCTGTTTTGTCTAGTCAGTATTATTGCTTTGTCGGGCTACCGCAACAAACTGGTCGTCTCGCCAGACTCCGGGGTCCGATTGAGAACAACAATCTGGGGGGTGCCAATTCGAGGGGCAGAGATCCCTCTAGACCATCTCGAACACGTCGCCGTGAGCTTAAGCCATCGAGGTCCCTATCTCCAACTGATTAGTGACCGAAAGATCCTAAGAGAGCGCCTTCCTTCCACCCTGAGCGCCCGCTGGGTGGCCTGGGAAATCAGAAGCTTTTTAGCAGCTTTGGGAGGGGCACAGACCGTGTCTGAGTCCCAGGCTTCCTAGTACAACGTCCGCAAAATTCGTCCCTAGCCCTGGCGGCCATGCATCCTCTCTCGCAGCGTCGAAGCTCACTCAAATACGCCTGGTATTTAGCGTTCGCTTCTCCTTGCATCACCCACGCGGACGTGGCCACCCACGCAAGCGCGGGTTCCCGGCGCCTGACCACCATTCAGTAGGGACGAACTTCACAGACGTTGCACTAGCTTCTCTTCATTTGACGGGTTTCTCAGTTTTACTGAAGAAGGCCTTGAGGGCTAAGGTGAGCACTCTTGATACGCTACCCAAGGCTGACTGATCGTATTTTCCTTTTTTGATCTGTTTGACCGTCTCAGCCTTGCCTTTGAGTTTGCCTTTTTCTTGCAATTCGATGAGGCGAGCGATCTCACCTGAATCCAACCATATACCCTTGCAGCTTGGGCATTCATCCACTTCGACCTTGTCGATTTGCACCGCTACTAGAGCAATCTCCGGACATCTGGCGCAGAGTCTTTGAGGAGGGGCGTTCTTGATCTTGACCTTGAAAGAGTTGTGAGGGAGACGAAAGTTGTTGTAAAGCTTAGGTGCCGAGAAGAACTTTCGGAGCTCGTTGTAGTCGAACCAGAGACCTCTGCAGTAAAAGCAACTGTCGATTTCAAGGCCCGTCATGTCACAACGGGAAGGTGTGAGATCGGCAGTGCAAGCGGGACATTTCAGATGCATCCCCGAGAATTCTCCACTGGTATATTTTAGCCTTTCTCCCCAGGCTTTCCACTTAGACGTTCAACTATTTTTTTGCGCCAACTGAGATACGAGTCGATAAGGATAAACAATATGGCAAAGGCCATCCCCATCTGAAAGGCCATAAACCATCTGGCTTGTTGCTCGATTTGACCCATCCCTTGGATTTCGGGCTGATAGTAGCCCAGAAGACCTCCCACCAGAAGTCCGATTGCAGCGTAGATTGTAAACCAGCGCCTCAAAGTTATTCTGAGCCTCCGGTTCGGCTTCTCAGTTGCAAGGATTCGTTGCGATCCTTGGCCATCAAATGACCGATGATCTGATATTGGCCAGGACGAACATTATTGCCATCTCGGTCCTTCTGATTCCAAACTCCACTGAAAGTTAGGGTTTGCCCCGCAGCGAGGTCCAGTTGGTGAGGATCTGGTACGATCATCTGGGTGTCGGAAAGCTTCCAAATCGTCTTGGGAACTTGGGCGAAGAGGAGATCCACTTCTTTGCGCACTGTGAGGTCAAATTCCAAATTCTTTTCAAAAGTCAAGACGATCGGTTCGGAGGTGATGTTGGTCACCGAGAGTTGCACGCCGATGGGTTCTCCCACACGATAACTGGTGCGCTCCATCTTAAGTTGATAGTAGAGACCTCTTGTCTTGAGGTCTGAACTCCCAATGAGTTGAGCATCCTTATAGGCCACTCCATAGCGAATGGCGAAGACAAAGCCCACCACGGCAAAAACGATGAGCAAGACGAAGAGGAAGGTCCCTTTCTTCGTGACCTTCTCAGGCTGATGCTTTTTCTTGAGACGAACTTTTCGGACTTTCATCGTGCTTGCTCGATAGACTGTTCTAAGCGATAATAGAAGTACGTTCGAGGAGAATCTGGTGCAACAACTACTCTATAAATACTTCGCTTTAGCTCACATCTTCCTCTTTGCCACGACAATAACTTTGGCCGAGCAACAATCTTTGGTTGCCGTCGTCCTGGAATCATCAGGGGATCGAGTGGTCTTGAATCGGGGAATCGAAGACGGGGTAAGGGTTGGTCAAACCTGGACTGTAGTCAACAACGGTGAGGTGGTCGGGAAAGTGACCATCGAGTCCCTTCGAGAGCACTCATCATCTGGGTTGCTGGAGGGTCAGGCCTCCGTGGGGTCGGTACTAGCGCTAGGGGACAACCAAGTCCCAGCGGTGGCTCGAAGGTCGTTGAGTCAGGAATCCAAGCGTCAACTTCAGGAGCGGACGACTCCGACCCAGCGATCGGTAAGCCAGTTACAGAACCAATATCGCAATGCCCTCAAAAAACGGACTAAAGCTCGAGGCTTCTCCACTCCCACCCCGTACCGACATCAAAACGCCTTCAACTCTGGACTGGAGGCCTACAATCTCTACTCCGTTTACGACTACGCAGCGACTCGGTTCGACCCTACTGGAGCCTTTGTGGGAAACCCTTTGACCATGGCGACTTTAGCGGCTAACTTCTTTCAGCGCCAGCAAATGACCAATCAACTTTGGGACACTCAAAAGGTCCGATTGGATCTTGAGGTGACTCTCTGGGATGAGGCTTTGGTGGACTTGCAGACCGAAGTGATGGCTGCCGAGCAAGGACTTTCGGTCCAGGAAACTCTGACCCAAAAGATCCAAAGGCTCACTGAGCGAGGAGTGGATCGCTATATGGTGTTCGAGGTGCACGTCAAGAATGTGGGCCAACTGCCGGCTCAATTGGAACCTTTCAAGTACCGTGTTTTCTTGATGAGTGCCGAAGGGCAACCCATCGGAGTTTCCAAGATCGATGAGGCGCTGGATCAGACTCTGCAACCGGGCGATGAAGTGCGTGGTTTTCTGTACTTTCCCAAGATCGTCGCTCAGGGGCAAAAAGAGTTGAGATTGGCCTTCGAACAAATGTTTGGAGACCGGGGGACCATCGTTTTCTCTAACTGATGAGCTAAGGATCTGGTCCGAAATAACTTCCCGGTTTGGGCCGCCGATGCATCGGGGACCCTCTGGGTGCTGGCAGCGTTGGTTCTCGCTTAAGTATTCTCGATACTAG
>JBJHCR010000028.1:0-33127 GCA_050486105.1 Vulcanimicrobiota bacterium | reverse complement strand
TCACTCCAGCCCCGATCATGGCCACAAAATTGACACCGGCACCCAGAACAGGAACCGCTCCTGCCACCGTGCCCAAGGCGATCTCTTTAGCTCCATTATAGCCCAGAGTCACCGAATCCGACGGGCCGGACAGTTCGGGTTTGGGAGCCAATTTGGGAGCCGTGGTGTAGGTGTTAAGTTTATTCATTCCGGTATTGATCTGCATGGGGAGTCTCCTAGTATTCGATAAGGAATCCTAATCTGAGAGAATCACAAAATCGTCAATTCGGGCATTTACAAAATAGGGACGCAGTGGGACTTCAGTCGGAAGATTCGGAGAAGAACGCCCAAGGGCGCAGGCCCACCACGAAACGTTGCTTCCACCAGTCGTCCAAGAGCAACTCTCGCACCGGTTCGCCCGCTGTGGGACGATCCACCAATCTCTCTTCACCTAGGTACACCCCAACGTGGGTGATGCAGCCTTTTGGGAAATCACCTTCGTAGGTGTCTCTAAAAGCAAGGAGGTCGCCGGCTTCGAGATCTCCAAACCCCAGAAGCTTGCCGTTAGCAGCAGCAAAAAAGCTGTTGGCAAAACTTGGCCCCTGAGGTAGGTCGGCAGTCAAATGAAGGTCGAATGGGCGGCGGGCCGAGGGCACGAAGACCCCTGCCTCGGCCAAGAGACGACGAACGAAGTTCGCGCATTGTTCGGTCTGATCGGCGGCAAACTGTTGACCGACCCAGGCACGAGCCCGAGCCAAGAAGGTCTCTCGCAACAGCACCGACCAAGGTGTGATGACAAAGGGGTACTCCTCGGTCTCGGGGATTTGGTCAGGATCAAGCCCGAGTTCAGACAGGGAGATCTCGATGCTAGCTTCGCTCACCGGGCCGACTTACCGTTCGTGGAGTCTGAAACGAGAGCGACGGTCCCCTTCCGTCTTCGTAAAGCCAGAGTGAAAGACAGATTCAAGGCTTTCAATTCCACCTCTTTCACGCTCCACTCCTCCCCGGCGGCGGTACCCCAAACTACGGAGTCCGCCAGAGTTTCCGAAGCGATGGTGGCTCTGTGCTCTTCTAGGGCCTGCTTGATCTGAGGATCGGGGCTAACCACCAAGAGTTCAATCCGATCGGTGATCTCGAGCCCTGAATTCTTGCGCAACTCTTGCACGTGACGAACTAGGTCTCGAGCCAAGCCTTCCCGCTCGAGCTCCTCCGTGAGCACGGTGTTGAAGGCCACCAGATAGCCGCCTTCCTCCTGAGCCGCGTAGCCTTCTGGTGAGCGAGCCTCCACCAGGATCTCCTCAGGTTCAAGCTCCAAAGTTTGCTCTCCAATATTGAGAGAATAGGTCCGACCTTCAGCCACCGCTGCAGCCACCTCTCGCCCGTCCGCGGCCTCGAGGGCAAGCTTCATCTGAGGAACCAGTTTCCCGTATTTGCGCCCCACGATGCGGAGATTCGGTTTGAGTTGATAATCGAGGAACGACTCCCCAATGCCGAGGAAGCGAACCGCCTTTACGTTCAGTTCTTCCAGCAACTGATCCACTAAGCCCTCGAGAGCTTGCTGCTGGGCCAGATCATTGACCCGCACCAAGACCTCCGGCAGGGGCTGCCGAACCCGATGACCACTCTCCGAGCGCGCCGCGCGACCCAAGGAGACCACCTTCTGTAGAATCGCGGTGTTCTCCATCAAGGTCGGGTCAATGAGATGATCTTCGACTTCAGGCCAGCAGGCCAGATGAACCGATTTCAATTCGGTGGACGGAGCGTATAGGCCGCGGAAGATGGTCTCGGCCAAGAACGGTACAAAGGGAGCCATGAGACGGCTGAGCACCTCCAAGCATTCCCAAAGAGTGGCATAGGCGTCCACCTCTTCGGCCCAGAAACGCCGGCGTGAGCGACGCACGTACCAATTGCTCAGGTCATCTACGAAGGAGTCCAGCTTGCGCGCTGCCGGAGTCAAGTCAAAAACCTCCAGGGCTTCGGTTACGTCTCGCACCGTTTGATAGAGGCGGGACAACACCCAGCGGTCTAAAGCATCTCGACTCTCACTAGCGTTGGACTCCGACAGGTCCAAGGTGGCGGCGTTGGCATTGAGAACAAAAAAATTATAGGTGTTGAGGACGGTGCCCATGAAACGCCGGGCTGATTCTCGCACCAGTTCCACGGAGAACCGCCGAGACAGTTCCGGAGGCGATGAGACATAGAGATACCAGCGAAGGGCGTCGGCTCCTTCGCTCTCTAGCACGCTCCAAGGGTCCACCACATTGCCCCGAGTTTTACTCATTTTGTCCCCGTCGCCATCGAGGATCAGGCCGTGGCAGATGACGCTGCGATAGGCGATAGAGTCGAACAACATGACCCCCAATTGGTGCAGACTGTTGAACCAACCTCGAGTCTGATCCAGACCCTCGCAGATAAAATCGGCGGGGAAGGCCAACCTCTCGAAACGCTCCCGATTCTCGAAGGGATAGTGCCATTGAGCAAACGGCATGGAGCCGGAATCGTACCAACAGTCGATCACCTCGGGCACTCGAACCATCTCACCTTCACACTTGGCACAGTCGAAGGTGATGCGGTCCACATAGGGTCGGTGAGGGTCGAATCCTTCTGCCTGAGGGTCCAAGGGAGTCCGAGAGCGCTCAGCCAACTCGGTGTAAGAGCCTACACAATGGCGATCACCACAGTCACCGCACTCCCAAATGGGTAAGGGGGTGCCCCAATAGCGGTTTCTGGACAGCGCCCAGTCCACCAGATTGTTCAGCCAATCACCGTAGCGACCGTGCTTGATGTGGGCCGGATGCCAATCGATCTCCTCGTTCTTGGCTTTGAGCTGTTCCTTGAGTTCGGTGTTCTTGATGAACCAACTGTCGGTGGCATAGTACATTAGGGGATTGCGGCATCTCCAACAGTGGGGATAGCTGTGTTTATAATCCAGCTTTTTGAACAGCAGTCCTCGCTTGAAAAGGTCCTCCATGACTATTGGGTCGGCGTCTTTGAACCACAGTCCGGCAACCAACTCCACTTCGGGCACAAAGCGACCCTCGTTGTCCACCGTGCGCAAAACCGGGAGATCGTTGTCTCGACCGACCTGCAGGTCGTCTGCTCCGAAGGCCGGTGCGATATGGACTATGCCGGTCCCATCCTCGGCGGTGACGAAGCTCCCCGTGACCACCCGATGGCCGGGTCGATCCATAGGCATGGGAAAAGGGGCATGATAGGTCAGCCCGGCCAAGTCTGCTCCAGACCTCTCGCTGCCAGCCAGAAAATCGGTCCCTTCTCCGAAAATAGCTTCCACCAAATCCCGGCAGACCACCATCGGTCCGTGCTCCTCGTGGTCCACCACCACGTAGGCCAAGTCGGGGGAAACCGCCGCAGCTACGTTCCCGGGAAGGGTCCAGGGAGTGGTGGTCCAGACCAGCAGACTGCTTCCTGGGGGAAGACCCTGGTCGTCCGGGTTGAGCAGTGGAAATCGAACGTAGATAGAGGCGTCCACCACATCGCGGTAGCCGAGACCGACTTCGTGAGAAGACAAGGGGGTGCCGTCCTTGGCACAGTATGGGACAACCTTGTAACCTCGGTACAGCAGACCCTTATCCCAGAGTTGGCGCAGGGACCACCATACGCTCTCGACAAAGTCGTTGGACATGGTCATGTAGGGATGGTCGAGGTCGACCCAAAAGCCGATGCGTTCGGTCATCTCGCGCCAGGATTGCTCATACTCCATGACCGATTCCCGACAGAGCTTATTGAAGGGCTCAACTCCATACTTCTCGATATCGGCCTTGCCAGAAAATCCTAGGCGCTTTTCCACCTCGAGCTCAACGGGAAGTCCGTGACAGTCCCAGCCGGCTTTGCGATGGACCAGATGACCGCGCATGGACTTATAGCGAGGGAAAAGATCCTTGTAAGCTCTGGCCTGAACGTGGTGGACTCCGGGGCGGCCGTTAGCCGTGGGAGGGCCCTCGTAGAAGATCCACTCGGAAGCGCCCTCCTTTTCGCGCTGGCTGATGGACCGCGCAAAAATATTCTCAGCTTTCCAAAAGTTGAGAACTTCGGTCTCTCGCCTTGGGGCTCGTTGCTCAGGATCCAGTTCGGTATACATGCTTTTTTCCACCGCCTATCGGGGCCATCTCCCCATGATCGACCCCTGCCCTGGCATTTCTGAGCCCAAGACCCGAAACCTCCAAGGGCGGAACAGCAAGTCCCAAAGGCGAACGGTTCCTCGTGGAAAACTGTGGACCATATCTCTTGTTGGAAACCTTAGGGCAGACACCTGGGCAGCTCACCTTCAAGGCCCGACATCAGAAGAGCCCTCAGGAATCCCCTCCCGTTCTCCTGAAGATTGGTGACACTGGGCAACGGAACCTCACCGAGGCCGTTTTGGATAAGCTCTCAAACCTGGAACACCCGAGCCTAGCCAAACTTCTGGATCACGGAGTTGACCCTAAACGAGGAAGGTACTTGGTACAGAGGTGGGTGGACGGTGAGAATCTTGAAGACGCCCGGCGAGGCTTCGAGGAAGGCCGGGTGCCGCTCAGGAAGGCTCTCAGGTGGAGCTTGCAGTTGCTGGACGGTCTTGCGACTTTGCACCTCGAGGGTTTGCTGCACGGGGACATTAAGCCCTCGAACATCGTCATTGCCCAAGATGGCACGGCTGTACTCATCGACTACGGTTGTGTGACTGAGATTTCGGATCGAACTCCTGCCAGCAAGGCTGATCTTAAGGTCGGCCCTGGAACCCCTGAATACCTTTGTCCAGATAATCGACTGACCTCCCCCGGCCGAGATCTCTATGCCCTGGGACTCACTTTGTACGCTCTGCTCACGGCGCATCTCCCGAGTTCTGCTACCGAAGCCGTCCCCAGTCGGCGCGACCCCCTGTTGCCGTCGGCTCTCGACCAAATTCTAGCCCGGGCTCTGGGCCTGCAGGATCCTAAGATTTCGACCGCTCAGCACTTCAAAGCCGCTCTGGAGGCCTTGCTTGGAGCTCCTATGGCAGCTCCAACGGTCGACAGCCTATCGCCACCGACCAGGCGGGTTGAGATCGCCCAAATCGCTCCCGCTCCTCCCTTTTGGCCCTGGCTGGTAGCCGCTCTGTTGTTCATGGTTGGAGCCGGACTCGGCCAGCACTTTTCTCCACCGGCAGCCAAACTGGAACTGCCTCCGGCCTTGTGGACCGCCGTGGGAGTGAAGCCTGCTCTCCATAAACGTCAGGTCCTTTGGCAAACCTGCGTGCTGGGTCGACCAGTGGTTCCCTTCTTAGGACTCGACCTCGCGGCGGGTTCCCCTCCAGCTCGAGCTCGAGCCGAATGGTGCGCTGCGGTTCTCGAAGATGCCCACTTCCAACAACGGCCGTTGCGCTTTGATTACCGAAACGAGCAACCCGACTCTTGCGAAGTTTGGCTGGTGGGAGACGGATTCGAGGAGCGATTTCTGTTCCGAGTCACGCCCGATGAATCCGAGCTCTTCGATCGACCTGCTCCCCTTTTGGCTCGAACCTGGTCGGCCCTACTCGAGGACACCGTCAGTCTGGTCCGTCCCAGCGCCAGAGCCGGAGAGCGCAGCGCCGGCAGACACTTGCTCCAGCCCTGGTCCCAGCGGTACCAAACCTTGAGGTCGGGTCTCGGCTCACTCTCAGAGCCGGAGACTGTTGAGCTCTGGATGGAGGCCTTTGACTCTCTCTCAGAGGAGATCCGTTCGCGCATCGACGAGCGCCCGTACCAGATCCCAAAGGTGGAATCGTGAACCTGGGGTCCGAAGTTCTCATCGGTCGCGCAAGCGAATGCCAGATCATGCTGGATTCTCCTTTGGTGTCTCGATTGCACGCGGTTCTCACCGAGGACCGCTTGACCGATCAAAACTCGGCCAACGGAACCTACGTTGACGGTGTCCGGATACAGCAAACTCGATTGCTCGAGGGCAGCCGAATCACTATTGGCCCTTATCATCTCAAGTTTCAAGACGGAGAGCTGAAGTTTGTGGGCCGAGGGCTGACCGTCACCTGCGAAAAGTTGACCTACGTGCCACGGGGAACGGATCTCAAGATCCTGGAAAATTTAGATCTCGAGATTAAGCCTGGCACCTTCTTGGCCTTGATCGGCACCTCGGGGGCCGGCAAGTCGACTCTGATGAAGCTTATGGCGGGACTGCTCGAACCGAGCACCGGCCGAGTCCTCTTCAATGGCCGACCACGGCAGAGCCAGGAATTCCGACGTTCGGCCGGCTGGGTTCCTCAGGAAGAGATCGTCCACGGCCGACTTACGGTCTTTCAAGCCTTGGGTTATTCAGCCCTATTGCGCCTACCCGAACAGACGACCCAGGAGGAAATTCAAAGACGAGTGCGTTACGCAGCCGAGCAAGTTAGCCTCAGCCATCGTCTGAACATTCCCATCCTCAGGCTTTCGGGAGGTGAGCGCAAGCGGGTTGCTCTGGCCGCCGAGGAACTTGGAGATCCCGACGTATTCTTCTTAGACGAGCCGACCAGCGGTCTAGATCCTGGCTTGGAGAAGGAGATTATGCTCAGTCTTCAAGACTTGGCCCGTCGAGGACGCACAGTGATTCTCATCACCCATGCAACGGCCAACATTTTGCTTTGTGACAAAGTTCTCTTTCTCGCACCGGGAGGACACCCGGTCTACTTCGGCTCCCCGAAGGAGGCCCTAACTCACTTCCAAACGGAGGATTTCGCCGAAATCTACCGCAAGCTCACCGATCCCTCTTGGGTTGCCGGACCAGGAATGGTGCTTTCTGAAAAAACTAGAACCATTCTAGGAAAGACCGTGAGCACCCCCGAGGTTTCGACAGACCAGCCCTGTGATTCAACTCGGCCCAAGGGGATCTCAGCTTTCAGGCAACTCAGACTGCTGTTGCAGAGGGATCTCACGGTAACTTTGGCCGATCGCTCCTACATGGCCCTGCTGCTCCTGCAAGCCCCCGTCATCGGGCTAGTGTTGGGAAAATTGTTCAACCCTAAGACCTTTAGTCTACAACAGACTCTGGACAGCCAGGGTCGATATCCTCTCATGGAGGCTCCGACCCTCCTGTTCATGCTGATCGTTAGTGCCATTTTTTTTGGGGCCATCAACTCTTGTCGTGAATTGGTCAAGGAGCGTTCCATCTATAGGCGTGAGCAGTTGCTGGGAGTGAGGCCCGACGTCTATCTGGGCAGCAAGATCTTGATGCAGGGTGGAAAAGGAGCATTCTCGGTGACGGTACTTACCCTGGTGGTCACCGCCCTGATTCCCTTTCCTTGGAGTGATACGGAGACTTTCCAGGCGGTCGTGTTACTCTGGTGTGCCTATATGGGAGGAGTGGGCCTGGGGCTCATCCTGTCCGCCCTGGTCGGGACCGCCGAGCAAGCTACCACCCTAGTGACGGTTGTCTTGATTTTGCAATTGGTTATGTCGGGAGCCTTCGTGAAACCTGAGGCCATGGAGTTTCCGCTGTCGGTGGTTTCCATCTTCGCCATCTCTCGGTGGTCTTTCGCCGGACTCTGTCACCTGTCCCGAATAAATGAACGTTTTGCCGAAATCCCTCTTCCCTTCGTAACCGCGGACTACTATATCCCGTTAAACGAATTATATGCAGTACTCTGGCCTTTATTGGCCCTTCATCTGGCTTTACCACTCCTGTTTTTGTACTTGCGAAAGGATTCCCACTGATGGCATTGAGACTTTTCTTCGTCACTTTTGCTCTGATGGCCGTAGGCGCCATCGCTGAACCCTTAGGAAAACCGGAACCTGAACAAAGGCTCTTAAAGATCGAGTCTCGAGTCTACGGTTGGTACGGGATCGCCGAACCGAGTTTCGATCGCACCATCGGTCGCCGTGAGCTCTTTCGGATTTCCGGCGGGGATCAATTCCTGAAGGGCTTGGCGGGACGGTTACTGGTCCTAGAAGGCATTTTCCATAAGGGTCAGTTGGTTCTTCCGGCCTTGGCCCCCCCTCCTTTGTCCATGCCCGAGCAGAGCTTCCGGCAGCGCTTCGTCTGGTCTCAAGCCAGCAGCAGTAGCACTCAGATCCGAACCGAAGACGGTTACCTCCTCAACTTTATCGACCCAAACAAATGGGGACTGCAACCCGGCCGCTGGGCCGCCGACTTGGTGGTTGAGCCTGCCAGTCAAAACCCGGATCAGACTCGAACCCTCAACGTTCTCCACGTTTTAGCCCTAAAACCCTTCGAATCCAAGGGGGCGGCACCAACCTCAGCTCCTCAATCAGACACTCGACCGCTGCCGGTCGCCACCCCCCAGCCCTTGACTCAGAGCAAATCGAGTCAAGCAAACGTGACGGCTGCTCACACCATCCCCGCTTCAGCCAACCACGTTGAAGTAACCTTCACCCAAGAACTCCTAGATCGCATGGTGGAGTTGGCTTTTGCCCGACAAGACTTCTCAGCTCGTTGGCAGGCTTTCAGCATAAGCCTGAGCAGTCTCCGCCTGCTGCTTTCCCACAGCTCGGCCGTCACCCCCGACGAATGGAGCCTGGAAGGAACTCTAGAGGTTGGGATGGATGGGACCGGAACTTTGGCCGAAACCTCCTTCGTTGGCCCTGCTAAACCAGTGGTTAAAGACAATCGCTTGCTGCTTGAACCAGCTTGGGATCAGATTCGCTTGGAAGGCCAATTGCCCATGGCCTTTCGAGTCGGGGGGGGAAATCTCGGCCCTTTGGCATCACGCCTACCTAAACGAGTACCCATTTGGAACCTTCAGCATGTGACTACAGCTCTCGTCCAACGGGGTTTTCTCTCCTCCTCTGAGGGAGTGCACTGGTTTCTAACCCCAGCCGCTCCTGGCACGGTGAAACTCGGCCTGAGCGACCGTGACACTCTCCCTCCTAGTAGGGGTGCAAACCTGGAACCCGGAAACTTCCAGGTCCTGATGTCGGCCTCGGTTGCGGATCGACTGATTCGACACCAGATTTCCTCCATGCTCAGCCCGGAGCAACCATTCGAGCCCAATCCCCCCATCCAAGTAGGCCGAGCCCTTTTTGTCCCCATAAGGGTTGAAAAAGTCTTTGTTCGCTCCTTGACCCCAGGTTATACTCGAGGGGCCTTCCGATTCGACGATCTGCTGATAGACGTAGGATGGAGAGCCGGACCCCTACAGGGAGTGGAACCAGTGCTCAAAGCCAGCGGTTGGGTTCGCCCGAAGATCCAGCAAGGCAGCCCCAACATCTGGAGCTGGGACGTGGTTTTTGACCATCTGGAAGTCATCAGCTCGCGCATCCCAGGCAATCCGGAAAAGGTGGCTCAAGAGATGAAGGGCGAACTCGAGCGCGAACTGGGGGAAAAGTTGGCCCAAAAGCAAGCCTATCCCACAACCATCCCGCTCAGCAAACTGGTGGGAGAAAACGGGCGCGACATCGGAAGCCTGGAAATCACCCGCCTGGAACCCCTGGATGACACCCTACTGATGGAAGGGCGTTTGGTCCGCTAGAGTCCCAGCTCCAAGAGAAGGCCCAGGATGGATCAAGCCTGACCGTCCGGGATGAGAGTACCCCATGGGATCGGGTTTTAGGGCTCCCGCAGAGATATCGTTAGGGTCTGGTCCGGAATAACTTTCTATTTTCGGTTGTCGAGGCGCCCCCCTGGCAAGGCGGTTCGAGCGACTAGTATCGAGAATACTTAAGTGAGAACCAACGCTGCCAGGGGGGATGCATCGGCGGCCCAAACCGGGAAGTTATTTCGGACCAGATCCTTAGCTGATTGCAACAGTAGGAGAGGCAATGGCCTTTCCTGCATAAGGCCATTGCTTACGAGTGACCTTGTCATTTTATCAAGCAACCAGGATCCTTGTTGGGATTCCAGAACCACTACCCTATGCGAGAGCGCAAAATTGCGATGGTTGTCAGGAAGTACAAATTGGGTGAAGAGCCCCGAGACCGGCATGCCTACTTGCTCCTTTCCGATGAAGACCGCCTTGGTATTGTCGAGGAGATCCGTCGTGAGTACCATGGGTGGAACGATGAAACTGAGCCGCGATTTCAGCGAGTTTATCGAGTGCTTAAACGAAAGTAATGTTCGATATCTGGTCATAGGAGGATATGCCGTCGCCCATCATGGTCACCCCAGGTATACCAAGGATCTTGATGTATGGCTTGAGATGTCTCCCGAAAACAGCACTCGGATTATCAAAGCGCTTGAGAAATTCGGCTTCGCAACTCTGGGACTGAGGGCCGAAGATTTTTTAGAGCCTGATACCATCATTCAACTTGGCTACGAGCCTCAGCGCATCGATCTCTTGACCTCCGCAGCAGGAATCGATTTCGCCACGGCCTGGGAGAATCAGTGTTTAGTAGAGGTAGAGCACCTCACGATTCGTGTCCTCGGTTTACCGCAACTCATCAAGAACAAGCAGGCCGTCGGTCGACCCCAAGATCTGGCTGATGTTGACGCGCTCGAAGGGTGAAGGCTCCACGGTACGAGATGAACGAGCCGGCGGTGCAGCAGGCGCGGTCGTGAACCGGATTTGTCGTCATGCGATAGAGCAGATTCAGAGACCAGAAGACTGAGTCGGACACGGGTGATTTCTAGAGGCCACGTCATCAGCCTGGGCTCAGTGGCAGGCACATATCCTTACCCGGGAGGGTGCGAAGACAGTCCGTGATGGAAGGGCGTTTGGTGCGCTAGGGCAAAAGCACTCCTATGCCGGAGATCACCTTTAAGAAAAGCTACCCCCTGAGGAATCATCAGGACCGCACCTTCACCATCGACGCCCGAGTCGCCGACAAAGCCGAGGATGGCTCACGCCTCGCCGTTCAAGCTGAGATCACTGAAGTCGGCAAGGATCCCTTTATCTATCTAGTGGAATTCTCCGACCCCTTCATTGCCACCAAGGCCAACTTCACTGATGAGATGTTCCTCCACACCGCAGTGGCCATCATGGAGGCTCAACTCGAGTCGCTCCTTCACCGCTCCACCATTCTGAGGATCCATCGGGAGTCTGGTCTGATCGATACCGAGCCCATGAAGCAAAAAGTGAAGTAAGTCGAAAAAAGAGAGAACTCCGGCCGCCCACGCCCGGAGTTCTCTCTAGAGATGGAACATTTGGCGACTAGAGCTTGAAGCCTTGCTCCTCGGCTTTTTCCTTCACTGATTTGACCATCGCTTTGCCCAGGGAAGCCTCCTGCTCGTTGGAAGCCTGTTCCTTGCTGATGAACTCCTGACGTTTGCGATTGAGTTCTTGGATTTCATCTTGAATCTTTGCTCGTTCATCGGCTTTGGCTTTAACGAAAGCCTGTCGCTCAGCCCGATCTTTTCCTTGGAGTTCAACGGGCAGGTCGGCCTCATCGATGCGATCCAGGCCACCTTCTTCTCTCGATGCATCCACCAAGTCCCAACTGGAGTTGTTGTAACTGGGCGAAGCCTTGGTGACGGCCCGCTCTGCCGCGGCGCCAGGGCTAACCGCACCGACATTGCTGTCCTGAGCCGCTTGTCTGGCAATCTTGGCGCTTCCCCCTTGACCGTAACCCACGTAGGTCTTATTGAGCTTATCTCCCAGCACCAGAAGCTTGTCATCATAAGGAGTCTTGGGGACCTGGACCATTCTGGTGTGGTCGATCACCTTGAGGTCGGTCTTGGCCAGAACGGCCGCCTGTTGCCAGCTGTGCTGGTCGTTGGAGTAGCCGGCATCGCAGTAGATGGGATGAATCATGACCCCCATCTCGTTGGCTTTGGAGATCACCGGTGCCACCTGTACCGGCCCTTGGGTGAAGGGCTCATTGCCGGCGATGAAGATCAGTCTTAAACTGCCGGGACGCTGCTTCCACTTCAAGGAATTCAGGGCTGACTGCATGACCCAGGCGCAGTACTCTTCTCCCCCATTGGTGGTCAATCCGAAAAGAATCTCGGAGACCGCATCGAGATCGTTAGTGAACGGGGCCAGCTGCCTGAGGTAGCCTTCATCGGCGGGGATGGTGCTCTTGCCGTACTCGTACAGAGCCACCTCCACCTTGGGTATCTTGCCTTTGTATCTCGCCTCCCCCAACTGATTGACCACCGACCAGAGCTCAGTCTTAGCCTGGTCTATGAGCGGGTCCATGCTTCCCGAGGTGTCGAGCAAGAGAGCCACCTGGATCACCGGCTCCCCATCGTCACCCGCCACCGGATCCACAGAACTGGGTTTTCGGTCGTCCTGGTCCGGCATGCTCCAGCCTTGCTGTTGGGCCACTACTTGTTGAGTCTGGACTTGAGTATGAGTTTGCTGAACCACGATTTCCGGAGGGGTGACGGGAACCGCGTGGGAACTCTCGCTCCAAATCGCGGCCCCGGCCAGTATAGTGACGGCCATCAGGCCTGCTAACGTTTTCTTCATGGGAACTACCTCCTGGGAGTCGTATTGAACTTGATGGAGGTATAGACGCAGAACATTCGTCTTATATTCCCGGTCGGGAAAAAAATATTTACCCCGCCCTTGCCCTGGGCCATCAAGATCCGGGGAGTCAACCACCCGGACCTATGGCGTGGTCACGATAATGTCGTTTAAGGCTCCAGTCGCGACCGGTTCCCCGGCGGCGGTAAGCTCTCCGGTGCTGGAGTTTATGGGATACATCCTCACATTCGTACTCACTCCTCCTTCGGCGACGTAAGCGAAGCGATCGCTGGAGTCCACAGTGATCGAGGTGGGACTGGCTCCTGCCGGGGCGGGTTCTCCTACGGCGGTAACAGACCCAGTGCCAGGGTTGATGGCAAACACCGAGACATTGTGGCTAAATCGACTGGCCAGATAGCGAGAGACCTGCTCAGCAGTTGGCAATGGGCCCCAATGAAAAAAACTGAAAGATGAGCCTTTCGGAATAGTTGGACCGAGCATGGCGAGGAAGTGACACGGGGGGAGGGCGCGGTGGATAGCGGAGTTGGATTATGGCCATCAGAAACTCTTGAAGCTCATCTCCCCTCATAGTTTTTCGGCGTGTCAACAGGTGTCCGCACCTTGGACATTCCAAGGGGTCCAGCTTGTCGAACCTGCCGAGAAGCTCGCGCCAACTGTATCGTCGATGACCAGTACCGCCGGTTGCGACAACATCTGCCGAAGAGTCTTGCCCTGCTGCCGGTTGACATGCACCGACACGCTCTGGCTGGAGCTCCCAACCGGACTCCTAATACAGCCCCTCCAGAGGCCCCCCTCGGGCGGCGTAGGCTTCCACGCGCTTGACCAAGTCGAGGTCTTCTTCGAGAACCGGGGCGTGATGGGGCTTGAGGCGGGCGTCGATCACCAGAGGACCACGGCAGCCCCAGTGTTTACAATGAGTAAAGCTCTCTACCCCATAAATATCGGTAGCCGGGTCGCTGCGGGTGAAGGTCATCCAAAGAAAATTCTCCCAACCCCCAGCCAACTCTTCGGCCCTTTCGGTCACCACCCATAGAGGAAAGGCCCGGGCGGGGTGGTCCTGGGGCAAAAACTCTTCTAACTTGCCCAAGACCGGATCGGATCCTCTGGGTGCCCTCTCATCGTAAGACAAGCCAGACAGAGCCAGGATTCCCGGAGCCACCACTTCAATCTTGGAGAAGGGTCCGAGCTCCTGACAGCCCTCTTCTTGCCACCAGTTTGCTCCATAAAGTTTGCGGATAGGATCTCCGGCGGCGGCCATGACCACCTTGCTTCCTTCTTGAAATCCGGTGCCCGAGTAGTCCAGGGTGTCGATGGAGGTGCAGGTCTGAAAGTGCAAATCCCGGGTGAGATCGAGGCGCTCCAGGAGATGGTGAAAAAGGCTCCGAGAGTCCTTAGGGTGCAGACCGGGATCGTCTTCTCCGGCCACGATGAGCAGATATTTAGCCAGTGAGAGTTGGCCTTGGCCCAGGATGGCGTTGGCCGCAGTCAAGATCTCCTGGGGTCGACGCCTGCGGCGATAGGGTTCGTACCTTTCGCTGGCCACCGCCAACAGCAAGGGATGGACCCCGGCCTCGTCCACCGCGTTCACCGCCTTCACTCCCGGTAAGACCGTGGGCAGGGCCGGTCCCGTCATCTTGTGGATCATATGCCCGAGCACCGAGTCTTCTTGTGGTGGTCGACCCACCGTGGTGAAGGGCCAAATGGCGTCCTTGCGAGCCCAAATGCGCTTGACCGAGAGCACCGGAAACTCGTGCACCAGGGAGTAGTAGCCAAGATGGTCTCCAAACGGGCCTTCTGGCTTGGTATCCCGACCCCTCAGTTCTCCTTCGATGAGGAAATCGGCCTCGGCGAAAAGCGGTAAGTCAGAGCCTTCAGGCTTCACCAGGCGCACCCCCCGACCGGCCAAAACTCCGGCAAAAGCGATTTCAGGCAAACCCTCGGGTAAGGGCATGACCGCCGACAAAGCCATGGCCGGCGGCCCTCCGATGACCACGTTCACCGGCAGAGGTTGACCGGCTTCCAGAGCGCCTTGGTGGTGGACTCCCAGACCTCTATGGATCTGATAATGCAAGCCCACTTCGTGCTCTCGATAGTCGTTGCCGTCGAGTTGGACTCGATACATGCCGAGATTCGAGCGCAGCCAAGCCAGAGGGCCACCCTTGCCCACCTCTTGAGAGTAGACCGCCGGCAGAGTCACGAATGCCCCCCCGTCCTTGGGCCAGCAAACCACCCTGGGCAATTCCTCCTTGGAGATCTGCTGAGCTAATATCGGAGCCTGCCTCGAGGAGGTGGGACAAGGGAAGGCGTGCAGCCCCCCTTTGGCCAAATTCCAGAGGTTGCCCGGCAGCCGAGGAAGGTTGCGCAACAGGGCCTCGGGGTCGGCCTTCATGCCGATCAGGGCTTCCACCGCCCGAAATCCGTGTCTCAGAACGTAGCGGGCTCGTTTTTCGGTGCCGTACAGGTTGGCCAGGGCCGGAAAACGGCAACCCAGCAGATTGGTGAAAAGCAAGGCTGGAGCTTCAGCTCGAAAGGCTCGGCGTTGGATCATGCCGAGCTCGAGGTTCGGGTCGATGGGCAAATCGACAACCCGCAAATCCCCCAATCTCTGCAGATCTTCGACACATTCTCGCAAGGATCGATAAGCCATCTGTTCTCGCCTCCAAGACCACTTGTTCCCTGGGGCAGGGCAAAGTAACCGGAAAGTTCCACTTTGCGCCATCCAGCGGTTCCGGTAGGAACGCCTAGTCAAGCCCACCGAAAACGAACTACAACAGTTGTTCCAGGTTTTTCGTTAACAGATCTCCGCAGGCAAACCGACGATTCGGGCAACCCAGGGCATCGGCAAAAGCGTGTAGGCAGGCCTTGGCTTTGAACTGATACCGATCGAGGTCGGCTTGCACCGAGCCCCCCTCGTAGTAATCCTTGTAGCGTTCATAATAGATTAGGGTTTTTCGGCCGTCCGAAATCAAAAGATAAAAGTACTCGTGGGTCTTGGTGTCTCCTTGAACCTCCCTGCGATCTAGGTCGACCCTTTTGAGTTGGTCCAAGGAGATCTCCACTGGGCCCTGGGTTCCTTCTACGGGACCTCGGACCACCCGGGCCTTCATGTCTAACTCCAGATCCGGGTGTCCATAAAGTGGGACTTTCCATCCGTAGGAGGTTCGGGAAATCTGTCCAAAACTCGCGTCTAAAGCTCGATCCTGTTCATAGGAGCTGGTCAAATCTGTGGTCAATGCTTGAAGGGCTTTCTGTTCAGCCTCGAAATTTCGAGGCAGGGAATAGAATTCCGAGAGCGCCGAGTAAACGTTCCCTTCTTGAAAGGGAGCCAGGTGCGGCAAACGCTCTCGGCCATCAATCTGAGAAGCCTTCGCCTCAGGCACCGGAAACACGGCTTTTGCGGCCAACAACTCAGCTACAGTCCAGCGTTTTGGGCCCTCGACGGGTTGGCCCAAGGGCATAAAGATCGGGGCCGACTCCAGAAAATCGAGCATGGCTTGCTGAGCCTTGTCTCTTTGGGGCTGTCCCTTCAGCCAAAACATATGCCCCACGGCAGCGAAGCAGGCGCAGTCGGAGCCCGTGGGTTCAGAAAGTCGTGCAAAGAGAGCTTCGCTGTGTAAAAAGGGAAGTCGCTCGCGAATCAGTCCCCACAGCTCATCTGGTGGCTCCTCCGCTGCCGTCGAAGGATAGCACAACACCTCGAAGCCAGGAAACTCCGGGAGGGGTCGCGATTCGCTCGAATCTCCATTCACCAGGGTTGCCTTTCCCTTTTCGAACCCAGTTTGCCACGGATATCCCGGGTCAAATCGTCCTACGGCACTGAACCCTGGAAGCAGGTCCGGCGGCAACTCCGAGGCTGCAACTCCACCATTGACCAGCCCATTGATCCGAGAAGACGGCAATCGGGGAGGTTCCGGTCCCAGCACAAAATCGGCCCAGTACCAATCGTTAGGGAGCTTGGGTCGCGGTGACGGGAGAAGTTTTTTGAGCCAATCCAGCATGAGCGATCGTCCTTAGCCTATAAAATCAAATCCAACAGACGACAAGTTTGATATAAGCAACAAAAACCCCCCTGGGTTCAACCTCTGACTCGGACAACTCGGGGGAGCGTAGGGAGCACCCGGGGAGGATCAACTCCCGACGGCTCAAACAGGCCTGCATGCCAGACCGCGTTCTCATTTTTGCCCCCGATCTTCAGCCCTCCGAGCTTGAAGAGGCCCAAAGACTGTTGAGAGCAGCCGCTCTCAACCACGAGACTCTGATCTATCTTCCCTCCGAATTGGAAAGTCAGCGAGAGCAGTTCTCCGCGGAAACTCGCCTGTACCGAGAGCCACCCGAGCCTGAAGAATGGGCCGAGCAACCCGTCAAGGAGGTGGTGGTCTTCGACCGAGACCCTCGATTCTTCACCGCTCCCAGACATTTGGTTCCAGGTTCCCAAGCTTTGGAGTCCGTTCCCCATGAGGTGGCCCAAGAACTGATTGGCTTCTTCTCAAATTTCCTAGATCCGGGCTTCATTCAGAGCCTCGGTCAGCGTCAGATCCCAATTAGGTTGATGGGTTTCAACGGCCAGACTCGCATCGAACCAGCCCAAGGAAGTCAAACTCCGGCGGTCTGCTCCATCGTGGCCAAGACCAGAATCCGGCTGCTGTCTATCTCCTCTCCGTTAATGTGGCGCCAGCCGGGTTATCTTGCCAAAGTCTTTGGAGCCTGCGCCGATCTTGGGGTTTCGGTGGATCAAGTGAGCGCCTCCGAGTCTGAAGTCACCCTCACCCTAGACAGCAGCGAATCGGCCAGCCAAAACGAGAATTTGGAAGAATTGACTCGAAGACTCGCTGAGTGGGGGCGGGTGCTGCTCGAAGAGCCTTGTGCCGCAGTCACCCTAGTGGGACAAAGAATCCGCTCGATCCTGACTCAATTGTCGCCAGTGCTGGGGCGCTTTGAAGAAGAGCGGGTGTTCTTGATCTCTCAGTCAGCGAGCGACAACAACCTGACTTTCGTCCTAGAACAAGCCAAATCCGAGCGTTTACTTCGCGATCTTCACGCCCTGATGTTTCCTGCTCCGGTTGAAATCCCCAAGCCTACCGAAACGGTGCCCGAAGAAGAGCAAGACCGATGGTGGGTTCAAAAGAGAGAGGCCTTGCTCAAGATGAGTCGCCACCAGAAAACACCTTTTTTCTTGCTTCATCAGCCCACGGTGGAACGACAACTCGACTTGCTGCAGACCACCAGTGGATGCGATCGATTTCTATTTGCAGTGAAAGCGAACAATCACCCGGACTTGCTGAGGATTGTACGCAGCCGAGGAGTGCGTTTTGAATGCGTCTCCCCTGGGGAGATCGACCATCTTTTCGCACTTTTTCCCGACATGACCGGAGAAGAGATCCTCTACACTCCGAACTTCGCCGGTCCTGAGGACTTCAGACGAGGCTTCGATCGGGGAACCTATGTGACTCTGGACAATCACTCTCCTCTGGAGGACTATCCCGAGCTCTTCTCCAGGAAATCTCTCGTTCTTAGACTCGACCCAGGCAAGGGAGAGGGCCACCATAAACACGTGAAGACCGCAGGGCGGGCCGCCAAATTTGGAATAGATTTGGAACTTCTGCCCCAAACTCGGGATCGCTTGCTTCAGCTCGAATGCCGAGTGATCGGGTTGCATTGCCACGCCGGAAGCGGTATCCGCTCGGTGGCCCCCTGGCTGCGCAACGCCCGAGTCCTAGCCGACCAACTCCCCTACTTTCCCGATGTTCGTTTCTTGGATCTTGGAGGGGGGTTTGGCATCCCTGAAAGGCCGGGAGAGTCGGCCTTGGAACTCGGAGAATTGGCCGAGGGTCTCAAACCTTTGCGAGAAAAGTATCCCAAGCTTGAGTTCTGGCTGGAGCCGGGACGCTTCATTGTGGCCCAGGCTGGGGTGCTGCTGACTCGAGTCACCCAAACCAAACGTAAAGGCGACCATCAGTTCGTTGGTGTTGACGCGGGCATGAACAGCCTGATCAGACCAGCCTTGTACGGTGCCTATCACCCTATGGTGAATCTTTCGCGCTATCGAGAGCCTCGAACCGTCCTGGCCGACGTAGTCGGGCCCATTTGTGAAAGCGGGGATGTTTTGGGCTCCCAAAGATGGTTGCCCGAGAGTCGACCCGGTGACCTAGTGCTGATCGGAAACACCGGCGCCTATGGGCGTGTCATGAGTTCCTATTACAACATGCGGGAGCCTGCACCAGAACTGTGGTGGATAGGTTGAAGGAATCCTCGATCAACGGCAGAAGGTCGGTTGTCAAACGGCTACACTGGCGTCCACGGGGAGGTTCTGCCGGAAGCTGAGGCTTGCCCGAAGTCGATGACGATTGAGTCGAATGACGGGCAGGACCAACACAGCCTAATAAGGACAGAGCTACCGCCAAGAACCTTTTCGGTGAATGCGGTACCGACTGGAGGTATAGTATGGATAGCGACACAATTACGACGGTTAGACCTGACGGGAAAGCTTATGTCGTCGCATCGACAAGACCGGAGAAGCGAGCGACCGGAATCCCTGAAATCCACCTGGCCACCCTGACCATAAACACCTCTCGGGGTCCTCAGTTCATCGATCTCACAGAACTCGTTCAAGAGAACTTGGACCTATGTGGTATCAAGGAAGGGAACGTTTTCATCTACTCTCGCCACACCACCGCTGGGATTGTCGTCAATGAGAATGAACCCCTACTGATTCGCGACATGTATCGCTATTTGGAAAAGCTCGCTTCTCCCGCCGAAGACTACGAGCACAACGATTTTGATGTCCGCACTGTGAATATGTGTGACGATGAGTGCGCCAACGGGCACGCCCATTGCCAGCACCTGACCATCGGCTGCTCAGAACACGTTCCCATCATCTCTGGACAACTCTCTCTGGGTCAATGGCAGCGGATCTTTCTGCTGGAGATGGACCGCCCGAGAACTCGGGAAGTTTACCTACAGTACTTCGGAATTTAGGATCTGGCCAGATCCTTAAGATCTGGCCAGGGCCGTTACGGCCTAGGTCCGGTTTGGGCCAAGAGCCCCCTGACGTCTCACTAGGACGGAAGGGGGCTTTCTTCGTCCAATTCGAGACAGCGCAAGGTTTGCTTATCTTCACGGTAACGCCAGCCTGTTTCAGGGCAGAGGTACAGCCCTGGCTCTCCGTCGTCGCTTGCCTGCAAACGAAAACCGTGTCGACCCATCCAGCCTACTCGGCGAGCGGGGACCCCAAGCATCAAAGCGTAATCCGGAACATCGCCTCGGACTACAGCGCCGGCGCCAATAAAGCAATACCTACCCAGGGTCGCTCCACATACGATGGTGCAATTGGCCCCCAAGGATGCTCCCCGGCGAACACGGGTGGTGCGATACTCGTTTCGCCTGACGATCTGGCTGCGAGGATTGACGACATTAGTAAACACACACGAGGGTCCACAAAAGACATCATCTTCGAGCACCACTCCGGTGTAGAGGGAAACGTTATTTTGGATCTTGCAGTTGTCCCCGATCACCACGTCGCTTGCCACCATGACGTTCTGCCCCAAGATGCAGCGCTTGCCGAGCTTGGCACCGGGCAATATATGGCAGAAATGCCAGATTTTCGAACCCTCCCCTATCTCGCAAGGTTCGTCCACATAAGAACTCTCGTGCACAAAAAAACTACTCAACTGCTCTCTCCTGGAAAGTCGCTCTTCCCGCCTTCCTTCAACAGAAGTCGAGTCGGTCCAATAACCATGCCCTTGTCCAAAGACTTCACCATGTCATAGATCACCAGACATGCCACCGAAGCGCCGGTCAAGGCCTCCATCTCGACCCCGGTTCGGCCCGTAGTGGCTACCTCCACTTCGACCCGAACCCTCCTCGGCGGCTCGAGATCGATTCGGCAAGCGACCTTGTTCACAGGCAGCGGATGACACAAAGGAATAAGTTCACTGGTTTTTTTCACGGCCATAATGGCCGCCACCCTCACTGTAGCTAAGACATCACCTTTAGCCACTGTGCCTGCCCGCAAGGCCTCAAAGGCCTTCTCGGACATTTCTACTCCAGACTCGGCTACGGCCCGTCTAAAGGTCACAGCTTTCCCGGAAATGTCAACGATGCGCACCTCTCCCCGAGAATCGAGGTGAGTCAAGCCCCCGAAACCCTCGGAATCGGACCCTGGGCTAGAGGGCCTCAGCATTCAGGGGTTTCCCAGGCCAGTTCCCCGGTACCTTCGAAGTCGTAGTCTTGAAATCTGTCGTCGGCTGCCCTGCGGAATTCGGGTGATCGCAAGGTGGCCAAAAGGGCTCTCAGTGGGTAGAGCGACAAGAATCGCTTCGGGAAGACAAAGTCCAACCGTTCTCGAACCAAGGGAACAAAATCAAGACCAAGAGATCTCGCCGCAGTGGATATGGTGGGTCCGGTGTCAGCTCCACCACCTTTGACGGCAGAAGCCACACTCATATGAGTGTGAGCAGTCAGATTGTACCCATTGATGTCGTTCACTTCAATCCCGTGATGGGAAAGTTGATAGTCCAGCAACTGTCTGGTGCCCGAACCCAATTGGCGATTGACGAAACGCACCTCAGGCCGACGAAGGTCTTCGAAAGACTCGATCTTCAACGGATTCCCTGGTGCCACAGCCAAGCCGAGCCATCGATAAAGGAAGCGAATTAGGACGATGGGCTCCTGCCAACCCCAACGTTCGAGATAAGGTTGATTGTACTCCCCGGATTCCCGATCGAAAAGATGGATCGCCGCCCCGTGACACTGACCTCGACGCAAACACTCCAGACCAGCTTTTCCACCCACTGCCGCAGTGTGCAACCGAACCTCAGGATAGCGCTCGTGAAGGTGGTCCCTAACGAGATCGTAGGTGATATCGTGGGTCCCCAGCATCAGTAGATGAGCCGACAGATTGAAGTCTTCTCGGAGTTGAAAAACGTCAACCTTGGCTCCCTCTTCGATACGATTCACCGAGGCAGGAATTCTGATTAGGCCGTCGGCACGAACCAGACTCATTAGAGTTCCGTGCCCTCCGGATTCAGCCACCGCGACTGTTTTTCCATCCACCACGCCCATCTTGACCCGAAGAAATTCTTCCACTCCTTCGGTGGAGTCTAGTCCCATGGCCAAGCTGGCCTCCTCGCTGGGCCAAGGCCAAGTTTCATCCCCCCCCTTGACCAAGTGACGAAATACCGGGAGTCCGAAAAGACAAAAGCCCAGGTAGGCCGGAACAGGGTGAGAGGAGAGCCCGAGAACTGGGGTCCCTTGGACAAACCCCAAAACCAACGAGTGTCCTGGGCGAACGGCAACCCCATGCAAGGTGCACTCGCCAACCTTGCTCAGGGCCCGTGCCAACAACTTGGTCCCGCGCTCGTGACCGGCGCATAGGACCAAAAGATCGCAACGTCCTGCGTGATCCGCAAGAGCAGAGGCCAGGGTTTCAGAACTTTCTGGAATTGCCGGAAACCGTCGAGCCGACAACTCTCTCTCTTGGGCCAAGGCGGTGAGAAAGGGTGAGGTGTGGTCAACCACTTGACCGACGGAGGGCACTCGACCCGGTTCAACCAGGGATTGCCCCACCGGAAGAACGTGAACCCGAGGCTGGCTTTGCACTACCAACTCTCGGATTCCTCCGGCGATGAGGGCAGACAGGTCTAAGGAACGCACTCTGTGGCCTTTAGGAAGAATAACCTCACCGGCCGCCAGATCCTCGCCGATGGGCCGAACATTGCGCCAAGGAGCGGAGGGTTTCAATACTTGAAGATTCTGATCGTCGGTCAGGCCCAACGAGTAAATCGGAATGACCGTATCGCAACCGACGGGCATAGGAGATCCGGTATCGACGAATGGGAGATCTCGGCCAACAGGTAAGAATACAGGGTTCTCCGAGGATGCTCCAAAAGTCAGGTGTGAGGCTACGGCCAATCCGTCGGTGGCTGCAGCATAGTAGTTTGGAGAGGAAAGCTTGGCCACCACCGTCTCGGCGGTGATCCTCCCCAAGGAATGCTCTACCTCTACCACTTGGGTGGCCACCTCTTTTTTCTGCCGATGAAATTCGAGATCGCTCAACCACCTCTCGATCGCTTCGTCGAGCGGCGCGTCGCTCATCAGGACTTCAGTAACCTTCACGGATCATCTCCTCCAGGAGTCTTCGAGATTCAGCTGGATTGGCAGCCCCCCGGGTCGCTTTCATGACCCGCCCCAGCAAGACGTTGAGCGCCTTGTCTTTTCCCTGTTTAACCTCGTCCACCACGGCAGGGTTCTCTTGCAATACGGTCTTAAGAATCGGCACCAAACTTTCGGTGCCGGACAATTGTCGCAGCCCGAGACGGTCGATGATGTCGTCCACCTCTCCTCCCTGCTCGAAGAGCTCTTCCACCACTTGTTGAGCGGCCTTAGCTCCAACTATCCCTTCATCGACCTTTAACAACAGTGAGCCCAAATTTCCTGGGCGCAACTTTGATTCGTTGAGGGTGACCCCCCGCTCGTTGGAAAGTCGTGAGATGGTGTTGGCCATCCATTTGGCGATCTCCGTGGGCCTTGCCCCACTCTTCAGTGCCTCTTCAAAAAAGGCTCCAAAGAACGGTTCTAAGGTCAAGAACTCTACGGATTCAAGGTCCAAGCCAAACTGCTTGAGATACCTTTCTCGTCGAGAGGCAGGCAGTTCAGGGAGGAGAGCATCCACCGCCGCCACATCAGCGTCATCGTAGTTTAGGGTTGGCAGATCCGGCTCGGGAAAATATCGATAATCCTGGGCTTCCTCTTTGGAGCGCATGGACATGGTGGTGCCGGTGGTCTCGTCCCAGCCACGTGTTTCCTGGAATATCCTGCCTCCAGCCTTCAAGACGGAGATCTGGCGGTCCACTTCACTGTGGATGGCGTCACGGATGGAACGAAGTGAATTCATGTTTTTGATCTCTGCTTTAGTTCCCAACTGCCGCTCACCCTTGGGGCGGACCGAAACGTTGGCATCGCAGCGAAGACTACCTTGCTCCATTCTGCAGTCAGAAATCCCCAGCCAGAGCATGAGTTCTCTAAGGCGATCAACATACTCGTAGGCCTCTTCCGGGGTCCTCATATCCGGCTCGCTGACGATTTCAAGAAGAGGGACACCGGCCCGGTTGTAGTCCAAATGAGTGACATCGGAAAACCCCAATCGACTCGCCTCAAGCTTCCCGTTAGGAGAGCAAGCCAGATGAGTGGACTTGCCGGTGTCTTCTTCCAAGTGGATGCGGGTTATTCCGATCACCCTGCTCGAAGAGAGTTCCAACCATCCTTTGTAGGCCAAGGGAAGGTCGTACTGAGATGTTTGAAAGTTCTTCGGAATGTCGGGATAGAAATAGTTCTTCCGGTCGAACTTAGAAAAGGTCTGAATCTGGCAACCCAGAGCGCGGGCGGCCAGTAGGTGGAGTTCTACAGCCCGTTTATTCAAGACTGGAAGGGTGCCTGGAAGCCCCAAACAGACCGGACAGACATAGGTGTTGGGCTCACCACCAAAGCGATTGGGGCACCCGCAGAACAGCTTGCTCTGGGTATGCAACTCAACGTGAACCTCCAGCCCAATAACGGTTTCCCACTGGACGCTGCAGCCATTTTCTGAAGTTGAAGTCCTCACCGAAGCGAGGTTCTGTGCGACTAAGGGAAAACCTACTTCTAGTCAAAACTCCGCTGAGGTCCGTGGGACTTCGCCGAGGTTCTTCGCCGAGGCACTTCGGCTCGAAGCTTCCGTGAAGCTCCGTTCCAACTGAGCTCGCGAGATGTTGCAGCGTCCTTAGACTCGCCTTCGGGATCGTCTTCCGTCGACTGACGGCTCCTGAGCAAATCTGAGAGGCTCTCCAAAGTCGTCAGCAAGAACATCTTTTCCTCGGTGGGATGGAGGCCCAAAATCGCAGCCATCCTCTCATGAATATGGTCTCCGCCTCCGAGACTTTGACCATCCTCCACAAAGAAGGTGAAGAGAGGTTGCTCCAAGACTTCAGCGATCTTCTCGAGCACCGTGATCGATGGGCACTTGAGACCTTTCTCCAGTGGCCCTATGTACGAAGCGTTAACCCCGATCAATTTAGCCAGACGCAACTGCGTTAGATTCTGATTTCTGCGGAGCGCATAGATACGCTTGCCGATCTTTGGTCGAATGTCTTCAGACATGAGGGCCCCTCCCCTAGATAACTACTAGGAGATCTGTTCCACCCTGCCAGGAATTTCAAACCGTCGGGCTCACCGACAATCGGGGGCTAATCCAATGTTTCGGCGAAGGTCGCCAACACCTTGAGGAGCCGTCGACGTACCACGGCAATCAGTTCGCGGTCCGAATCGGGGACTTCCCCAGGCTCCTCGGTCTGTTGCAAATAAACGGCTTGGTTGATAGCCAATCGCATCCAAGGAGTGTACCCTCGGCCGTGTCGATCCAAGATGTACCCCCCCCGAATGGGTCCATTGAAAGTCACCAATTCGACCCCTTCGTCTCGGTCGTCTTCTCCGAACTCTTTCTCGATGGCTTCCTTCATGGCGAGCATCAGTTCCTGAGGAGCGGTTACATCGTCACCGTCTCCCTCTTCGTCTCCAAGATTGCAAAGACTGAACCATGGCCTGAGTTGACCAGCATCGAGGGCCTTGGGAGGGCCTAAGGCCAGCATGGAATGACAGTCGATTCCCAGCCTCACTGCTCCTCTGTTGGCCGTCCTTGCCAAGACCTCGTGAAAAGGACGATGATACCTATCGATCAACCGATCGACCTCTTCTTCGGTTGGGAATCCCCCATCTTCCCAGATCGGCTTCCCAAAATCAGTCTCTACCTTGCATACCCCATGCTGGTGCTCCGGAGGCCGCAGACTAGGGTCGCAATCGAGATCAACTACACAGCGTGCAATCTCGGCCTCAAGTCGACCCTGAACCATCTCTCCCATAGCGAAGAGTTCCCTGGTCCAGGGGTCTGACTCATAGAACAACTCACTCTGCGACAGAGCAAATCTTGGAGCCAGTTCTCGGGGCAACATAGAGCCTCCGTGTGGAATCGAAAGCAACAAAGGTATTCGAGCCATAATCTATCGTTCTCTCTCCTAAAGAGTACTGCTCAGTGAACCAATCCGGTCCGGTCCACCGCCGTCTGTCCTTCCCTCTCTCATCTCATCATGTCCCCCGAGCACCGACTTGAAAGTCCGTCTCGACCCCTTCGCCGGGAGTCCTACTGAAAACCTGCGCTGGTGTGGGAGTCGAGAGAAGCACCGCCCCTCCAGGCCAGTCAGACCAGCATCTAGCAAGCCCAAGTGCAGAGTCTAGCACTGCTTACCTGTGTCTGCAACCAGCCTTAACAACCATCGAAGTCAGAGCGTCCTCCCACCCTTCGACGCTCTCTCCTCGATACCAAAATCGGACTTCACCAAACTCACGATGAGGGTCCAAGTCTGGAACAGCCATACCCTCGAGAGCCCCTAAGAAGGTCCACTCGGGACGATTCAAGTCTTTGAGACGCGTGTCGGCGATGAGGTATTCTCCAGTTCGGCCCTCAAGTTCGTCGAGAAGGCTAAGGTGTTCCTCGTCATAGAAGACATCGGCAAAAAAAGTCAGGTCATAGGCCTTTCGATCCCAACTTCTAAGTATATTCACCGAGGATCGGTTCGCTTGGGCATTCATCGCGATAGCCATTCGACTCACCCGATCCTCATCGAAGGCAAAGGTCTCTACCGCCCCAAACTTCGATGCCGAGCAAGCGACCAAGCCGCTCCCCGCCCCAAAATCAAGAATCCGCTTTCCTCGAACGAGATGGGGAAACCGACCTATGAGTCGGCATATAGCCTCCCCTGAAGGCCAAAGAAGGCTCCAGAAGGGAGGACGATCCATCACCGCTCTGGCCGCTTCAGGTGACAACGGTCGGGACCCTGCCTCAGAATCAAGAAGCAGGCCTCGAAGGCCAAGGAGGTCGATCTCTTGCCAAACCAGGGGAACTTCGGGCAAGTCTTGGGCGAGCGCCTTAGACAACTCGTCTAGAGTAAGTTTTAAGGGCATTTTCAGGGTCTCCAAGGAAAAAGAGTGTATGCATCACCTTCTCCAGCATTGGTGGCTCATTCTGACAGCGGCACTCGTTCTGTTAAGCAGCCCGGTGTTCGCCTCTACAGAACCCTCAAAAGAGGGAAATGTCTCGCCCGAGCAGCATCCCTTGCTGCCCAGCGTGGTGACGACTCAATTATTCCCTTTGCCTCACGCGGCAGCGCCTCTGGCCCTGACAGCGCCTTGGACAGGTCAGCGGAGTTTCGAATTGACACTACCCGAGACCGCCGCTTCGGGACCAACCCTCCCCTTGAAGATAGTCTTGCCCTCAAATGGCGAACCGGAGCTCCTGCTTCCCAGGGAAGTCACAACGGAAAAACCACCCAGACTGTTTGCCAAGAGGGAGGTCGCAGAGAATGTGGTCACCTTTGCAGAGTGGACCAAAGTCGGCACTCAGGACCGAGTTAAAGCTGGAGTCTCCTTGTCCCTATTCAACCGTTCACAATGGAAGGTTTCCCACCAAATGCACCCATTCACCCCGGGAGATTCGGCCCCGACTCAAGGGGTCACCGAGGCTTCGGTCGGTCTTAAAATCACCGAGAGAAGCTTGTTCAGGGTTTCGGGGTTGAGAGATGAACTCAAAAGCGAGCTTGGCTCAGGACTCTTCTACAAACCTAGAGAAGGTATGGAAATAGGAGCCCAAGCTCGAACGGTGAGACCTACCTCGCCTGGTGAAGACTCCACTTTGTTCCCCTGGAGCAACCCAGCGGTAGAAGGAAATCTGCGCCTGACCTGGTGAGTCCAAGTCAGACGCAGTCCAAACGTGGTCGTCGAGAGAAGCTGACTACTTCTTGCCGTATCGTTTATTGAAACGCTGAACTCGACCTTCAGCAGCCACAGACCTCTGTTTGCCGGTGTAGAAGGGATGAGAATCGCTTGAGATCTCAACCTTGTAAACGGGATATTCCTTACCGTCCTCCCACTCCATGGTCTCTTTTGGACGGAATGTAGACTCCGTCAGAAAGCAGTGCTCGGTCGAAATATCCTTAAAGATGACCGTATGCATTTCCGGATGTATTCCTTTTTTCACGGGAAAAACTCCTCACAATTCAACAGTGACCGGCATTATACATGTGAGACTAGAAAAGAACAAGGCCTTTTCAGGATATGGGCCAAAATCAAAGTGCTGAACTAGGAGGCTGCTGATTTAATCGGACCGCAAGCGAAGCGTTCACCGTAGGTGCCCGAGACGAAGGACATTTTGTTCAGGCGGACTCGGGTGATTTTGAGTAACATACGGAAATATTTCCAATAATCGAACGATTTCGCATGGACAATAATGAACGAGTCTCGCGACGCGGAGATTAATTCAGCAGCCTTCTAGGGGTTCCGGTAGGAACCCCAGACGGGATGGATCTGTGCTCTGCGGCGTGCAGGACCTTAAGGCGACTGCTTTACCTCGTCATCAGCAGCGGGCGTGCCGCAGGCCCGACAAAATCTGTCGTTTGGCAAGGGCACCTTAGCACACCGGGTGCAACCTAGAAACGGTCGGAACCGATGACCACAGCAAGCACAAAAACAATTCCCTAACGGGGCCTTAAAACGGCACCCGGGACAAATCTGAACGGCGCTTCGGTCACCAAGAGTTTGGACGCTTATCAAGAGCAATCCCAAGCCGACAAGGCCCCACCCCCAACTTGGCTCAAGCTGTCGCCAAAGAGCTGGCTCGTAGAGATCGACTCCGGACATGTTGAACTTTGCCAACAAGGAATTCACCTCCGCAAGACGGAGTTGAAGAGGAGCAATGTACGTCGCACCCCAAGTGCGAAAGCTCTGCTCTGCCGTCCACCACCCAAACCAGCCAAAAGGCAATGTCAGGCGAACGCCCCAGCGCAACGAGGACCAACCTAGAGCACGTCCCAGCAGAAGAAACACCGTGACCAACCGCAGCAAGCCAACCTGGTTCCAGGCGGGTGCGGGAAGGTGCCAGCCAGCCACGGGAAGGCGATACCAAGGCAGGCAAACTCCTAGAGCGAGAACTCCTGCCGAGAGAAATGCGGTCAGCCTCAGCGTTGACTCTCTTCGCAAGAAAGACAGCCCAATGGGATCAGATCCCGTCATAGGAATCCTGACCGCGACGCTCTAGCTCATCTTCGGGAAGCGCATACCCTCCAGTATCCACCTCGACATACTCCTCGATCTCTTCTTCCACTTCCTCATAGAATAAATGTTCGGGCAGCCAAGAAGGATCTCGTCCTCCGAAGAACCAGTCCACCAGTTCCACCGCTTGCTCCTTGAGGTCATCAGGAGATTCGTTTAGGATGTGGTTCGGGCACTGCATGGCCACCACCAGAATAGAAGAAGGGCGGAGCTGTCTTTGGGGTTCACTCAAACAGCGATAAAGGGCGTCTGTTTGTACTAGTTGTAGGAAATTCTCGTACTTAGCCATACCGCTCGGTCTTCGCAAACGGGAGTCCTTAGCCTGCATGTCGAACTTGCAACGCATGACTCGCAAGGCTCTGATCCTAGAACCGGACCCACCACTGCACGCCCTCTTGACAAGAACCCTCACAGACATGGGTATTGAAACCATCGAGGCCGACATTTCTGATGTTGAGAGGAAACTGTCCAGTTGCGGGCCCCTCGACGCGGTCCTTTGGAGTTCCAGCTTGCTTCAAGGGGTGGATCCGGTGCGCCTGAGAGCAAAGCGAGAAGCTAGAGAAGTGTGGCTTCTGATGACCGAGCCGGACACCGTCGAGCTTTGCCCTAAACCTTTTGACCGGGTCCTGATTCAACCGTTTCGCTCAGACGAATTGGAATGTGCCCTGCAAGGCATAAAGGAGCAGAACGGAGAGGACCCGCTCCTACATTTTATGCGAGAGCGAGAACGGCAGTTCTCTCGATTTCGACGCAAAGAACATCAGTTGCGAGAGGCTCACAAGCACCTCAAAGAGCTCGAAAGAATGAAGAACACTTTCCTGTCTCTGGTATCTCACGAACTGAGGACTCCTCTAACGATCATTTCCGGCAACCTCCACGTGTTGCGCAAACTGGCCTCAAAGTGGAACAACGAGATCGCCTCCGAGTGTCTGTGCTCAGCTCAAGAAGGAACCACTCGCCTGAGCAAGTTGGTCGACGAACTCTTGCGCTTTACTATCTCGGTTCCGCAGCAGCGAGACCGCTGGGACTTGCGGCTGACTCTAGGGCGATTGATTGGTGACCTGCAACCGCTCGCACGGAGCCGTGGATTGGACCTTACGCTGAATGCCGACTCTCTCCCTATCGAGGGCGATCCCGCCGGTCTCCCAGATGCATTGCATCAGTTGATTGAGAACGCGCTGCTCTTCAATCGGCCAGGCGGTAAAGTCGAGGTCACCGGCCGCCGAGCGCAAGTTGGAGAATGCATCGAGATCTGCGTCTGTGATGACGGTCCTGGAATCGAAGGCACCGAACTCGAGAAGGTTTTTCACCCATTTTATCAGGTTGCCGATGTCAACACCCGCTCCGTGGAAGGCTTGGGTCTAGGTCTTGCCTTAGCTCGCCGGACCATCGAAAGCCACGGAGGTCGTTTGCTCCTGGAAAGCGTTATCGACCAGGGAACGAAGGCTACCATCACTCTTCCCATTCGCTCCGAGGCTCTGCTCCCTTCGCTTCCTGGAGACGAAGCTCTGCGCCCTCCTGAAGCCTCCGACACCCACAGCCTCAAAGAGTATGCGCAACAGATGTACGAGCGACTCGAGGCCGAGAAGATGAAGCGGCGTCACGCGGAAGAACAGAAACTTCTGCTGGAGCAGACCTTCATCGAAACCCTGATCTCCCTCATTCGTCTGGTGGACCCCCGAATGAGCGGAACCACCAGCCAGAGCGAGCGAGTCTTGGATTACGCTCGGGCCGTAGCTCGTCACCTCGATCCCACCTTACTGAGTCGACCGGAGTTCTTGTACAGCTTGTTGCTGTACGACATTGGGAAGATCGGAGTAGCCGAGGCCGTCCTCTCCAAGTCTGGCGACCTCACTGATCAAGAGCGGCGTAGCGCTCAGGCCCACGCCGAAATAGGCGCCGAACTCTTGACCTCGGTGGGAGTGTTGCAGCCGGCTATCGACGCCGTCAGGTCCCACCACGAACGCTGGGATGGAAGCGGTTACCCCGACGGGCTAAAGGGCCGCGAGATTCCGATATTGGCCAGAATTATCGCCGTTGTAGACTCTTTTGACGCCATGACTGTGGACCGGCCCTATCGCCAAGCGCTGAGCCTGCCCGATGCCCGCAGGCAAATCGAAGAAGGTGCGGGAAGAGCTTTTGATCCCCAGGTGGTTGAGGCCTTCCAAAAAGGGTGGAGCGAGATCGAAGAGGCGTCTCATAAAGCCAACGCTACTTATCAGCTCCGAGATCTCTCAAGAGAGTCTGAACCAGTCCGTTGAAGAGCCCCTCGGCATCGCGTCCACGTTCCGAAGAAAGTGGAGGCAAAGGTTCCACTTCATAGTCACGCAACAGCTCTAGGAGCGACCCTACCTCTTCTCTATCACTCTGCAAGTAAGTCCTGCATTCCTCCAGGATGGCCAGGAGCAAACGTTTTGGGCCTCGTTGTTCCGGGCTGTCAGCCTCGTCCTGAGAAGCCGTCCACAAATGTTGTGCTGCTTCATTAAGACGAGAAACCAGCATGAACTTTTGTTGACGGGAATCGAGACCCACGGCACTGACTTCAGGGATCTCTTCACCCTTGGACTGACGAGAGGCCGACACCAGAGGTCCTCGAGCTAAGTGAGAACTTCGGGCAGAAGAAAGCTGTCGTACCAGGCTGGCTGGAAGCTCCATCTCGTCGTACACCTCGAGCAGCTCTTCGGGCACTCCCCCATCAAACAAGCACAAGGCGACCTGAGGTCTCTGCTTGGAACTCAAAGACAACTCAGGGAAGGCGCTGCTCAAAGAAGCCACTACCGCGCGATCCGAAGTATCGTAGGCGGCCAGAGGATAGGGCGCCGGGGTGGAACGTCCGTAGCGCTGCAACCAAAAATGCCCGAGTTCTTCAAGGAAGTGCTTTACCTTGGCAACTTCGTTGTCCGAACTCTTGTCATAGAGCAAGAGCACGCCCAATTCCAAATTGGAGGTCTCCGCAGCCGGACCCCTCACCGGTGAGGCATGTTGCCGAAGCTGCGCAAAGAAACGCTCGGCTGAGGACCTCGTGGGGATCTTGCCGATCACTTCCACCGGCCAGCCTCGAGATTCTCGACGGCATAAATAGGTCGCCAGGCCATCCGGAGGAGCGATGTTTAGGCCGTCGAGAATCTTTCGGTGCGAAGGTTGTTCAAAGGATAAGCGCAGGAGAGGTAAACTCTCGGAGTTCCAACCCGCCCGACCCCGCTCAGACTTCAATTCTGAGACCCAACGGTCTACAGCCGGGGCCTCGAGCGAGACCTTGGCGGGGACGACCACAACGAGGACCAGGTCTTGCGCCAAATCCTGAGCCCAGCCCGCGGTGCCGAGCCAGAGAAAGAAGATCCAAAACAACAGCCTGGATCGAGCCGTTCTCAACGACGTCATGAGAGGGAGTACTCCCTAAAATTCAATGCTCCCTCTACGTCAGTAAAGCTCTATGCGCCAAGAAACGTGGAGGGTGATGACACGCTCTAGGAGGCTGGCCTCTAGGACCCCTTTTGTCGAAGTTTGCCCGAAAACCTAGGTTTTCGGTTTGCCTTCTAGTTCTGTCCGAAGCAGGCTTGTTGAAGGCGCTCCTCGAGAATCTCTTCATCTCGCCCGGTAACCAGAGACAGTTCCTCTAAGAGGACTCGGCGGGCCCGCTCATACATCTCAGCTTCACGAAAGCTGAGCTTCTTTTTCGAAGAGATCACCGCAAGGCATTTGATTACTTCACAAAGCTGGAAGATGTCGTTACTCTTGATTTTCTCTAGATTCAGACGCTGTCTCTGATTCGCACGACTAGGGGATTCACCATCATGGTTTTCGAGGTAGTCGAAAATCTCGCCAACCTTCTCTTCTTTGATCAGAGGACGAAAGAGCTCGGTGTCCTTATTGACGTTAACCATCATTTTAAGATTCTCATTGGGAAAGACGATCTGGGCGAGAGAAATCTTCTCTCCTAAAACCACCTTCTCTTCCACTTTTTCTACCTTGCCCAATCCGTAGAGAGGGTGACATACCTGAGAGTCATTAGCAAATTTTTTCAAGTGAGTGAACCATCCGTAAGAAATTTTATTACCGCCTTAAGCTTTCGCTGATCGGCGAAGAGTCTTGAGGCCGACACCCCTGAACAAACCTCAATCGGGACGAAAGGTTCTTTTCTCGTCCAAATTTCAAGAGTCGAAGGCTCCTGCAAACTGAAAACTAAAAAAACTTTGATGAAAGGGTTTGGGGTGAACAGACTTGGACTGAGCTAGTATTTCAAGGTGGGTCCAGAAAATCCTGGCAAAGTTCGCGATTGAACTTTTCCCCGTCGGTCAATTATTCCCGTAACCCCGGTGTTGGCCGCTTGATAGACCGGCAATCGGCACTCGGCGGCTCGGAGAATCGCCGACCGGAAATGGGCTTCATAGGCTTCCTGATGACCGAACGGTGCGTCGTTGGTGACCACTACCAACGCATCCACCTCCTGGGCCAGCCGCCTTGCGATTCCCGGAACCATGGATTCATAGCAAATCATCAAGCCGAGTCGAGACGAACTCAATGAGACTACGGGCTCCCCCTCACCCTCCCCGTAAACGCTGATGCGTTCGAATAAGGGATGCCTTCGCAAGTCTTCCTGCCAAGCACTTGGGACCGGAAGATACTCGGCGAACGGAGCCAGCCTGCGTTTCTCGTAAGGATCCACAAACTTTCCGGCAGGCGAAATAG